>JBAVIQ010000585.1:0-1965 GCA_049687035.1 Steroidobacteraceae bacterium | reverse complement strand
GGAGACCTGACAATGACCGAAGCAGAACTCTGGCACATGCACCTGCTCGCGGCGGAGAACACCTTCATCGGTATGGAGAACGTCGCAACGATCATCTTTGCTTACTTGGCCACGGCCTACTTCGTTGGTGGCAAGTTGAGCCGGTTTCAGGCCGCACTTGCGACCGTGTTTTTCTTTGTTGTTGCTTCCGTGTTCTCGGCGATTGCGTTCACCGAGTACAGGCGAGCTGTCTATTTCTTGCGCGAACTGACAGAGAACTACGGCGTCAGCGCCATGTTGCCAAATGATGTGATCTTGCCCGTCGGTGCAATCGTCCTCGCCTTGCTGATACCAGCTTGCGTCTATTTCATGTACCAGGTGCGCAGGAACGCAAAGACCGTTGAGTCGCGCGGCTGACACCCCGAACTACAAGGCGAGACCATGAGCACTGTCAGCATCAAGAAACCGATCCACTTCAATTCCCTGCTGGACACGGCTCGTCTAATAGAGAACAGACAACTGTCACCGGTCGAGGTGACACGTTACATGCTCGATCGAATCGAAGCAGTCGACGGCAATCTGAAAGCCTACGCTACGGTGACGGCGGACGGCGCGATCGAAGCAGCGCGTAAGGCGGAGCAAGAGATCGCGGGCGGGAACTATCGCGGCCCGTTGCACGGTATACCCATCGCCGTAAAGGACCTGTGTTTCACGACGGGTGCGCGAACGATGGGCGGGACAGGCGTCTTCAAGGACTTCGTGCCAGGGTACGACGGCACCGTCGTGTCCCATTTGCGGCGTGCGGGCGCCGTCCTGCTCGGCAAGCTGAACCTGACTGAAGGGGCAATGGCAGGCTATCACCCGGACTTCGCGATCCCCGTCAATCCATGGAATTCGGATTACTGGTCGGGCGTGTCCTCGAGTGGCTCCGGCGTCGCGACCGCGGCAGGACTGTGCTTTGCGTCGATTGGGACCGATACGGGCGGATCGATTCGTTTCCCTTCCATGGCAAACGGGATCGTGGGGCTGAAGCCGACTTACGGCCGTGTCAGCCGTTACGGTGTCCTGGCGCTTGCCGAATCCCTAGACCACGTTGGCACTTTGGCACGCCGAGTAGCCGATGCCGCCGTGGTGCTGCAAGCCATCGCTGGCTGGGACGAGCATGACCCAACGGCCCTGCGCGACCCAGTCCCCGACATGGTGGCCACTTTGCGGTCGGGCGTGCGCGGCCTGCGACTCGGCATCGACCGTCGATTCTGCGAGGAGGGAAGTGATCCGCAACTGATGGCGGCCATAGAGGATGCGCTTGCGGTATGGACGCGTCTCGGAGCGGAGGTCGTGAACGTCGAGATGCCCGAAGGAGCGAACGGGCTGCGAGAAGCATGGTTCGCAATCTGCGCCGCCGAAGCTGCAACGGCGCACTTGGCGACCTACCCATCGCGTGCAGCTGAGTACGGTCCGTACTTTCGAGATTTTCTTGGTTTTGGCGCGACCATTACTAGCGGCCAGTACGAGGCGGCCAGTGACGTGCGCAGAAGCTTCAGCAAAGCGTTTCGCGAGGCACTGGCGCCTATCGATGCAATAGTCTGCCCGTCTGGTGGCTGTACATTTCCCGTTGTGGCCGCAGAACAGTACGGGGATCTCGCAGCGCTCACACCACAGGCTGACCTGGTTCAGATGCAGTTCACTGTCCCGGCAAATTTCGCCGGGACGCCGACACTCACTCTTCCTTGCGGCCTCTCTCCATCCGGCGTGCCTTACGCGCTGCAGTTGCTAGGCAGCCGCTTGTCCGAGCCGATGCTCTGCCGAATCGGGCATGCCTATGAGGAGGCGACCGTCTGGCATGAACGTCATCCGCCCGCATAAGTGAGAACGTCCACTGCTAAAAGATCTCGACTACCGCTCAAGGTCGTCAGCAGACCGTCAGATTCGCCAGGTTTCCAGATTACCCAGCTTCACCGGGGGTACCGCGAAACCGACCCTGGT
>JBAVIQ010000584.1:0-9817 GCA_049687035.1 Steroidobacteraceae bacterium | reverse complement strand
CGGAATCATCGATCACGACGAGGACAAGGTGACCGATGAGCACCTGTAAGCGCAGCGTCGGCAGGGGCCTGCGATGAGCACCGTGCTGATCGGAGAAGTGCTCGCGATCGCGATGTTCGCCTCGACGATCGGCGCCGTGTTGCTGGGTTATCCCGTGGCATTCACGCTGGCTGGCGTCGGGCTGATCTTCGCGACGCTCGGGATCGTGCTCGGCGTATTCGACGTCGCGATTCTCTCTGCCCTGGTCGGACGTTACTTCGGCACGATGACCAACGAGACGCTCGTGGCCGTGCCGCTCTTCGTGTTCATGGGCGTGATGCTGGAACGCTCGAAGATTGCCGAAGCCTTGCTCACCACCATGGGCGAGTTGTTCGGGTCGTTGCGCGGCGGCCTCGGGTATTCCGTGGTGATCGTGGGCGCGCTGCTGGCAGCGTCGACGGGTATCGTCGGCGCCACCGTCGTGACGATGGGATTGCTGTCGCTGCCCGCGATGATGCGCGCGGGTTACGACCCTAAACTCGCCGCCGGCACGATCTGCGCGGCGGGCACGCTGGGGCAGATCATTCCGCCGTCGACGGTGCTCATCTTCGTCGGCGACATCCTGCAGGGCGCCAATCAGCAGGCGCAGCTCGAGCTCGGCAATCTGTCGCCGGATCCGATCTCGGTCGGGCAGTTGTTTGCCGGCGCCATGCTGCCAGGCCTGGTGCTGGTGGGCCTGTACCTGCTGTGGATCCTCGCGAAATCGATCTTCGACCCGCAGTCGTGCCCGCCGCTTAAAATGAGCGATATCCAGCGCGCCGGCCTCGCCGGCCGCGTCGTGAAGGCATTGGCCCCACCGCTGCTGCTGATCCTGTCCGTGCTCGGCTCCATCCTGACGGGCATCGCGACACCCACGGAATCCGCCTCGGTGGGCGCGGTCGGCGCGATGCTGCTCTCC
Organism: Steroidobacteraceae bacterium; assembly: GCA_049687035.1. Taxonomy (GTDB): domain Bacteria; phylum Pseudomonadota; class Gammaproteobacteria; order Steroidobacterales; family Steroidobacteraceae; genus RPQJ01. The sequence goes on along the minus strand of JBAVIQ010000584.1, from coordinate 8,880 downwards.
GCGGCCAACCGCAGCTTCAACCTCTCGATCCTGCGCGAGGTGATGCGGACGACGCTGACGATCAGCTCGATGGTGTTCGTGATCCTGCTCGGCGCGAGCGTGTTCAGCCTGGTGTTCCGCGGACTCGGCGGCGAGAACCTGGTGCACGCCGCGCTGTCATCACTGCCCGGCGGCACGTTCACCGCCGTGCTCGCCGTGATGCTCGTGATTTTCTTCCTGGGCTTCTTCCTCGACACGTTCGAGATCATCTTCGTCGTCGTGCCGATCGCGGCGCCGGCGCTGATCAAGATGGGTGTCGATCCGGTCTGGCTCGGCGTGATGATCGGCGTGAACCTGCAAACGAGCTTCCTGACGCCGCCGTTCGGGTTCGCGCTGTTCTACCTGCGCGGCGTGGCGGGCAAGATGCTCACGACGCTCGACATCTACAAGGGCGTGGTGCCTTTCGTCGCGCTGCAGGTCATCGGACTCGGCGTGCTCTGGGCGATACCGGCTCTCGCGACGTACCTGCCGGACCGGTTGTTCGCGCACCAAGCGCCGCTGCAGGAAGACACGCGAGGCCCGAGCGGTCCGACGACACCGTCAGGCTCGCCGGTGGCGGACGATTTCAGTGACCTGTTCGACGAGCCGGCTCCGAATCGGCCGCGTCCCTACCAGGACGATTTCCAGGACCTGTTCCCGCCGGCCGGCGCCGAGACCAAGAACCAATAGGAAACGTGCCGCAGTTTCCGTGCAGCGAGTGCACATCGGCACCGGATGAGTCCTCCCGCCCAGAAGCCGCTATTTCAGCTTGAACTCGAACGGCAGCTTGCGCGCATTGACAAACGCCTGCTCGCCGACGCGCGTCCACGGCACGACGTCTTTCCGGAACGCCAGGAAATCTTCGATGATGCGGCGGACGATGCCGTTCGGCGACGTATCGCCGGCATAGATCTCGTTCAGCACTTCGTTCGACTTTTCGCCGCACGCGATCAGCACTTCTTCCGGCAGCCCGCGCACGATCACGTTGTGCTTCTGCACGAGCGTGCGCAGCGCAGGACCCGACTGGGCGGTGTATTCGGCGTACATGTCGGTCGTCGCAGCATCCGCGGCCGCTCGCACGATCGCCTGCAGGTCGGACGGCAGCGAACGCCAGGCCTGCTCGTTGACGATGAGCTGCAGCGCCGGACCCGGCTCGTGGTACCCATGTGAATAGTAGTATCGGCACACCTGGTAGAAACCGAGAGCCAGATCGTTGTAAGGACCGACCCATTCGGCGCCATCGATCGCACCCGATTGCAGCGCCGGAAAAATCTCACCGCCCGGCAACGAGACGGGGGTGACGCCGAGCTTCTGCAGCACGCGACCCTGGTTGCCCGGCGTGCGGAACTTGAGTCCCTGCAGATCGGCAAGCGAGCGGATTTCCCGGCGAAACCAGCCGAACATCTGCGTGCCCGTGCTGCCCGCCTGGAAACCCCGGATACCGAACGGCGCGTACAGTTCGTCCCAGAGCTTCTGTCCGTTGCCATGCTTGATCCACGCGGCCATTTCGCCCATCGTGAAGCCGAACGGAAACGCCGTGAAAAACGCGCAGCCTTCCGACTTGCCCGTATGGTAATAAGCCGCATCGTGCCCCATCTGTGCAGTGCCGTTCGCGACCGCGCCAAAGCATTCAAGCGCGGGCACGAGTTCGCCGGCGGAGTACACCTTGATCGTCAGGCGACCACCGCTAATGGCGGTGATGTTTGCCGCGAGCCGCTCGGCGCCGGTGCCGAGACCCGGCAACCCCTTGGGCCAGCTGGTGACCATCCGCCATTCCAGCAGGCCCTTGGAGATGGCTGGCGCGGCGAAAGCGGCTCCGCTGCCGAGCACTGCGGCCTTGAGTAACGACCTGCGTTTCACGCGCGACTCCTCACTGGACGATGCAGCTCACGGTCGCCATACGATAGCAGCACGCGTGCAGCAACGTACCGCGCCCGAACGCCAATCACTTGACACCGCTGTCCCGCCATAGGACGGTGCGCGCCACTGTGAACTTCGCGGAGCTTCCCAACGTGCACGCATCCCGCTGGTCCGTCGCGATCGCCCTCGCCGTCTCATTGGCGGGCTGCGGCGGCAAAGATCCTGCTCCGGCGAGCATGTCTGCCGCGCCGGCCCCTGCTGCCGCCGGCCGGATCGTCAACGTCTACAACTGGGCCGACTACATCGAGCCCAAAGTGGTCGCCGACTTCGAAAAGGCCAGCGGCATCAAGGTCAATTACGACACGTTCGACAGCCAGGAGATGCTCGAGACGAAGCTGCTGGCGGGCAGGTCGGGCTACGACGTCGTCGTCGTCTCGAGCGACAAGCTGGCGCGGCTCGCACCGCTCGGGGCGTTCCGCAAGCTCGATTACTCGCTGCTCCCGGCCAGCAAGAACCTCGATCAAGGGCTGGTCGCGGCGCTCGCAACGTTCGACGCCGGCAACGAGCATGCGGTCGGATACCTCTGGGGCACGACCGGCATCGGTTACGACGCGCGCAAGCTGCAGGAACTCGCGCCCAGGGCGCCGACCGACAGCTGGCAGCTCGTGTTCGATCCGAAGGTGGCCGCAGCAATGGCGAGCTGCGGCGTGTCCATCATCGATGCGCCGAGCGAAGTCGTGGGCGTGGCACTGATGGCGCTCGGCAGGGATCCGAACGCGATCAATGCGGGTACGATCGTGCAGGCCGAGAAGCTGCTGCAGGGCATCCGGCCGAGTGTGCGCAAGATCGATTCGGACTCACAGATCGAAGACCTTGCGGGCGGCTCGGCCTGCCTGCTCGTCACGTGGGGCACCAACGTCGGACTCGCCCGCATGCGCGCCCAGGAGGCAGGCAGGAACGTCGATTTCCGCTACGTGATTCCGCGCGAAGGCACCGTGCAGTGGTTCGACTCACTGGCGATTCCTGCCGACGCACCGCACGTCGCCGAGGCACACGCCTTCATCGACTTCCTGCAGCAACCCGGAATTGCGGCACGCAATTCGAATTACGTCGGGATCGCGACGGCCAACGGCGCCGCGTTGCCGCTGGTGGATGAGGCGCTGCGCAACGATCCGAGCATCTACCCCATGGCCGAAGTCCGCTCGCGGCTGGTGCCCCTGCGCGCACGGACGCAGGAAGAGAGCCGGCTCGAGAACCGGGCCTGGACGGCCTTCCGCAGCGGAGCGGCGAAATGAGCCATTCGACGAACTCGGCCGCGGGCAAACCGCATGAACTGAGCCGGACCCTGCTGCCGCGCCACATCACGATGATCACGATCGGCGGTGTCATCGGCGCCGGTCTGTTCGTCGGCAGCAGCGCCGCCATCGCAGCGGCGGGTCCGGCGGCCCTGCTGTCGTACATCCTGGCCGGCACAATCGTCTTCATCGTGATGCGCATGCTCGGCGAGATGGCCATCACGCATCCGGGCGTGCGGACCTTCACCGAGTTTTCACGCGCGGGACTCGGCGACGCCGCCGGCTTTATTGCGGGGTGGCTCTACTGGTACTTCTGGATCGTCGTGGTGCCGATCGAAGCGATCGCGGGCGCACAGATCCTGCAGCATTGGATCAACCTGCCGATGTGGCAGCTCGGCCTGGCGCTCATGGCCGTAATGACGGCGGTCAACCTGCTGTCGGCGCGCTCTTACGGCGAGTTCGAGTTCTGGTTTTCCTCGATCAAGGTAGCCGCGATCATCGCGTTCATTCTCGTCACGGCAGCCTTCGCGTTCGGCCTCACGTCGCCTGCAGGCGCGACGTTCGCGAACCTCACGGCCCATGGCGGTTTCGCTGCCAAAGGCTGGGTTCCCGTGGTGGCTACCGTAACGACGGTGTTCTTCTCGCTCGTGGGCGCCGAGATCACGACCGTCGCAGCGGCCGAATCGAAGGATCCTGAGAAAGCCGTCGTGCGCATGGCCACCTCGATCACGTGGCGCATCCTGCTGTTCTACGTGTTGTCGCTGGGGCTGATCGTTTGCGTCGTCGCGTGGCCGACGATCGAGCCGGGCGAGTCGCCGTTCACGCTGGCACTGAACGTCATGGGGTTCAAGTGGGGCAGCGCGGTGATGAGCTTCATCATCCTGACGGCCGTGCTCTCGTGCCTGAATTCCGCCGTGTACGTCTGCTCGCGCGTGCTGTACGTCATGGCAGACCGCGGCGACGCGCCGCGCTGGCTGGCCGAGGTGAATTCGCATCGCGTGCCCGCGCGTTCGATCCTGCTGGGCTCGGCAGTCGGCGTGCTCGGCGTCATCATCGCGATCGTCTCGCCAAACCGGGTCTTTGCCTTCCTGATCAGCACGACTGGCACGGTGATCCTGTTCGTGTACCTGATGACGGCGTTCGCGCACATCCGCCTGCGCCGCCGGCATCCGGAAACCGAGACCAAGGCCGTGCGCGTCTGGCTGTTCCCCTGGCTCAGCTACGTGACGATCGGCGCCATGATCGCGGTGCTGGTCGCGATGGCAGCGACGCCTGAACTCGCGAGCCAGTTCTATTTCAGCCTGCTGACGCTCGCGGTCATCGTGGGCTCGTACTACGCATTCCGCAAGCCACGCGGCAATTGAACACCGGCGACTGACATGAAAGGGGCCCGCAGCTCGCGCTCCGGGCCCTCCCCGTTGTACAGCCGAGTTCGATCAGTCGCCGTTCCCGCCGGTCACCGTCTTGGTGCAGCTCTGCGCCGCCGGATCGCACGACACATCGATGCTGCGCTGGTTCACCTGGCCGTCGGGCAACGTGCGAGTGACGTCACGCACGTAACCGTCTTCGGTGCGCTGCGCGTCGCTCGAGTAGGTCGTGGTGCGGCCGTTGAACCCCGTCGCCGTCGAATCCACCGCACGCGTGCCCGCTGCTCGATCATTGACCACGGTCGTGTTGCGCGTGGCCGTCGTGCCGTCGTCGCGCGTCGCAGTCGTGTCGCGGGTGTAGCCGGAACCCGTGCGCTGGGTCACCGTGTCGACCGTCGTGTTCTTGCCGTCGGGCCCGGTCCAGACCGCATTGCGATTGCGCGTGCCTGACGCTGCGTCGTTGCTGACGTCGACATGGCGCGAGGCCGACTTGCCGTCCTGGTTCTGCCACTGGTCCTGGCGCGTGTGTCCGGTGGGTGTGCGCTGCACCGTCGACGACCGCGACCAGCTGCCGCCGGCGCCCTGCCCCGAATGTGCCTTCTGGCGGCCGCCATTGCCGGCCTGCGCCGTGGTCGTCACTACGCCCGCCAGGAACAGCGTCGCCGCCAGGCCGACGATGCCAGCCACCTTGACCGAGTTCACATAAGTCATGTCCGTATCCTTGTTGCGTGAGAGGAATGAAGTGCGTACATCCCCCACAACGCGACAAGACCCGGTTCGTTGACAACGATTCCACGACGCCGGGCTGCCATCTCCGCACGCGATGGCAGCGTCGATAGCGATGCCGACGAGCGGCCGACGTCGCCTCAGTGTCCCTCGTCGCGCAGTTGTTCGCCGCTGCCGCGAGCCGTCAGGTGCAACAGGATGCCGAGCACCGCCATGGCCCAGACGATCACTGGACTCGACGGCAGGTCCGTAAACAGCGAGATGGCGAGACCCACGACGTAACTCGCAAACGCGACCGCGTACCCCAGCCTCAGCTGCCGGTTGCGCGCATGACGGTACGTTGCCAGCGCAGGCACGATCAGGGTCGTGAACACCAGGTAGACGCCCACGAGCTGCACGGACATGGTGACCATCAGCGCGAACAGCACGTAGAAGCCGATCGTGCCGATACGCTCGCGCCAGCGGAACCAGACAACCAGGAACACCGCGGTCAGCACGGCAGCGCGCACCAGCTGGTCGGTCGAGACCCAGAGAATCTGCCCGGCCAGCAGGTCCTTCAGTTCCTCGCCGCCGTGCGGGTTGTTGGCGAGCAGCAGGATCTGCGCGGTAGACGCGAGCACGAACAACACGCCAATCAAGGCTTCCTGAACTTCGGGACGCTTGCGCTCGGTCCACGTCAGCAACAGCGCACCGAGCAGCGCCGCAACCACGGCGGCCGCCTGTGTCGTCCAACCCTGCAGCTCCATGCCGAACGAGTGCGCGGCGATCACGCCCAGGCCCGCGACCTGTGCGATGGCGAGGTCGATGAAGACGATGCCGCGTCTGAGCACCTGCTGCCCGAGCGGCACGTGCGACAGCACGACGAGAATGCCGGCCACGAAAGCCGGCCACAGGATGCTCATGTCCCCGGCGAGATCGTTCACTTGGCGGCTGCCTGCAGGCGGCGGAGCGTGTCGTCGAACAGGCCGAAGAGATCCTTCGCCTCGGGAGTGCCACCCACCGAGAACGGCAGCAGCACCACCGGCGCCTTCACCCGTTCCGCCAGCCAGTCGGAGGCCTTCGGATCGTTGTAGGCGTTGCGCAGGATCATCTTCGGCGGCGTAGCGCCGAGCTTCGACACGAGACCCGCGAGATAGCCTGCACTCGGTGGCACGCCAGGCTTGGGTTCGATCGCGGCGAGTTCCTTCATGCCGAGCCAGTGGATCAGGTAGGTCTGGTCCTTGTGGATAACGACCACGGGAACGTCCTTGAGGGTCGCTGCCTGTGCGCTCCACCGCATCATCGCCTGCTGCCACCGCGTCTGGAAATCCGTGCCTCGCTGCTGATAGTAAGCCGCGTTGGGCGCATCGACCTGCGCAAGCCGCGCCGACAGCGCCTTCGCAGCGGCGGCAATGTTGCGCGGGTCGAGTTGCACGTGCGGGTTGCCGAGCGGATGCACGTCACCCATCGAGCGGTCGACTGCCGTCGGGATGTCGAGCAAACGCAGCGCCGAGGTGATTTCGAAATAGCCCGGCGCGCCCGGCTGGATCTTCGAGTTGCCGGATTCCTGCAGCAGCACGGGCAACCAACCGATCTCCAGTTCGGCGCCTGTCGCGACGATGAGATCGGCCGAACGGGCGCGCGCCACGAGGCTGGGCTTGGCATCGACGCGATGCACGTCCTGCAGCGGACTGGTTGCCGTGTACACGTTCACCTTGTCGCCACCGAGTTCCGTCACCAGCGATCCCCAGTCGGAAGTCGTGGCCAGCACCTTGATTGCCGCATTCGCAGGCAGCGCCACGATCAACGCCAAGGCAAGACACAGGCCGCGGATGTATGTATTCATGTCGGTCTCCTAGAACTTGTGCGCGCCGTGGGCGCCGAGAGCGTAGATGTATTGCAGTAGCAGCTGCCGGTCGGTCGCGGCATCGCGCGAGTCGTCCCACGCGTACTGCGCGCGCAGGCGCGAGAACTCGCTCGGACTGAAGTCGATCATCGTCGTGACGCGGCTCGGCGAGCCGGGCAGCAACAGCGGAAAGTCGCTCGCCAGCAGGTCGCCATTCTGGACGAGGCCGATGTGCGTCGAGCCCGAGTCGAGTTCGTCGTAGCGCACGCCGAAGCGCCACCGTGGATTGAACTGGTACACGCCCTGTACGTACCAGCCGTCCTGTTCGCTGCGGTACGAGTTGTTGAGCCCCGCGCCGCCGACGTCGTAGGCGAGCGACCCATCCTCGGTGCGACGCATGTACTCGGCCTGCAGCTTGAAAGCCTGGTGCCGGGTGCTGGACGCCGGCGTCCACTTGAACGTCGCGTCGGCGATCCAGGTCTCGGAACTGCCGGTGAACGAATTGACGACCGCATTGCCGGCGCTGTCGACGTCCTCGTAAGCGCGGTCTTCGGCGTCCATGTCCACCCACGACAATCCCGCGCGCCACCCGATCGAGTCGCCGAGATCACCGCCGACGTGCGTGAACAGCGTCGTGCCGTTGAGCCCGTTGCGACCCAGGCGCGTGCCAGGAAATTCACCGCCATTGCCTGTCTCGGCGCCGAACTCGAGGAACAGGTCCGTCGGCGCGAGCCACTTCACCTGCACGCCGTCCTGGCCGTACTGTCCGCCAAAGAAGGACTGGTACACGAGCGGCTGGTCGACGAAGTCCCATGCGTGCGCATGGATTTCGTTGAGATAGCCGAAGCCCGAGAAGAAACGCCCGCCCTTAACCGAGAATCCCGCGGGCAGCGAGGTGGTGCGAACGAACGCTTCTTCGACGCCTATTTCGTTCTCACCCGAGAGGGCCATGGTCAGCGCGGCAGTGAAATACGGATCGACGCTGGCCGCGAACGTAACCTCGGATTCGCCAAGGTTGAAGCTGCGGTCGCCCGGCCCGATATCGCCGCCGCTCGGCATGAAACCGGCGAAGTTGAAGTCGCCTGGATCCTGCGACAGGTCGGCGTAGTTGCCGGTCAGGATCACCGAGATGGCAGGATTGAAGGCGGACGACACACGTGCAGGCGTCGCTGGCGCCGGGGGCGGCGGCTCGACCGGTGCGGCGGCCGCCACCGTTGCCGTCGTTTCCAACTGGTCGATGCGGGCTTCGAGCGCCGTCACACGCTGCGCGTAGTCGGCCTTGAGCGCGGCGATCTCGGCACGCAGTGCCTCGATATCGTCGGTCGCATGACCGGTGGCAGGGGCCACCATGGCTGCAATGGCCACGGGCCCAATGATGCGGGAAAGGTATCCCATCGGCTGATCCTCGTTGAACGAAGGCTGACCGGCCGCGAGGCGGCCGGCGTGATCGAGCGGATCGATCGGTCAGCGAGGAGGGGCGCGGGCGAGAAAAGCGCGGCGCGCGGCGCGCAGCACCGGGGCGTCGAAACGACAGGGTCGCAGCGTGCCGGAGACCTGGAGCGCCAGGAATAATACGACCGCGGCACCGCCGGCCATGGCCAGCAACGGCGCGTGCGAGACGCATTCCTTGCAGAGGCTGGTGCGTTCCCCGGCCGGAAGTTGCTGGTCGGGCCCGCTGGCGGCATGACTCAGTTCATGCAGCAACGCCGCTGATTGCGCCAAGAGGAACGCAATCAGTGCAAAGCCGACGAGCCAGTGACGACGGGAAGGACTCAGGACGACGCACTCC
>JBAVIQ010000583.1:0-4740 GCA_049687035.1 Steroidobacteraceae bacterium | reverse complement strand
CGGTTACTTCATCTCGTAGAGCAGGCCGACCGTGGTCAGCGTGTCCGTGTTTTCGATGCCGGGCTGGACATCGGAGTTGTGACGCACCTGGTAACCCACGCGCAGGCCGAGCGCGCCCGAGATCGTGATCTCGAGGCCCAGGTCGTTCTGCATATAGGTGTTGTCCGAACCGGTTTCCACGATGAAGCGGTCGACGAACTTGGTGGTGTCGGTCAGCTGGTGCTCGAAACCGACGTCGCCGCGGAAGATGATGCCGTCCTCGGACTCACCGGTGTCCCGGATTTCGGCATAGCGGTAGCCGGGCCCGCCCTGCACCCAGAACTTGGTGCGTTCGGTGTCGATGATCTTGTAGCCGAGACCGCCGGCAAGCGAGGCCTGGTAGTCGTACTGGCTGAAGCGGTCATCCTCGTAGCGGCCCGCGCCGAACGCGTAGGTGCGGTCGGTCAATGCGTACTGGGTCTGTCCGCGCAGTTCCCAGCGCTGGGCCGTGGTGCCACCGCCGTCGCTGCCGTAGTTCCCGGCAAAGCCGAACGTGTGCTGCCACTTGTCGACCTTGTTCTTCAATTCAAGGTTGGCGCTCGCGGCCTGGTTCTCGCTGTTGCCAGTCGCGAACGACGCGCCGACGTCGCCTTTGCCGGTCCAGTCGGCCAGGGCGGGCATGGCGGCGCCGCAGAGTGCGAGGGCAATGCATAGCTGGGGGATACGGATCGTCGACATCGAAGACTCCTTGGCGGGCACTAGGTGGAAAAAAGGGCGCGAGTATAGCCGCCCGGCTCTAGAGTCACCAATTGAGACGGATCAACCTGAAACGAGCTTGCATCGGCCCCGCCGCGCGCGAAGACTTCCCGTTCAACGAATCCGGATGCACCCGATGCCTGAAGCCGCGCAGAAGATCGTCGCCACCGTCGAAAACTTCATGACCGACGTCGTGGAGGCCTCGAACACGAAACCCGTCCTCGTGGACTTCTGGGCCCCCTGGTGCGGTCCTTGCCGCACGCTCATGCCTTTGCTCGACCGGATTGCGGACGATTACGCGGGCCGCTTCATCCTTGCCAAGGTCAATACCGAAGAACAGCCACAACTGGCATCTCATTTCCAGGTACGGAGCATCCCGACGGTCGTGCTCATTCACCAGGGCGAGGTGGTCGACCAGTTCGTGGGGTTGCAGCCCGAACCGGCCATCAAGGCCCTGCTCGACCGGTACGTGACCCCAACCGGCGCAGTCATCGTGTCCGACGCTGCAGCTGCACCGTCTGACCGGCCCGAGGACCGCGCCGCGCGACTGCTGGAGCAGAGGGAGGCCGAGGGCGCGGCCGCGGCAATCGAGGCACTGGCGGCCACTCAGGCCGACCATCCGCAACTCGGGGCGCTCCGGGCGCGGCTCGCGTTCGTCCAGGCCGCCAATGCCCAGCCGGACGTCATGTCGCTGCGCGCGGCCCTGGCAGCGAACCCGTCCGACGCGGCGGCACGGCATGCACTGGCGGCGCACCATGCGTTGGCAGGCGATTACGGGACGGCCCTGGTCGAGTGGCTGGAATTGATGCGACGCGACAGGAAGTTCGGTGACGACGCCGGGCGCCGGGCGCTGCTGCAGGCGTTCGAGGTGCTGGGCGAGCAGGACCCGCTCGTCACCCAGTACCGGCGCCGCATGGCGAGCTTATTGCATTGATGCATTCGGTTGCTGATTGTGGAATGCCGCCTTGCGCGACTCGCCACGACCGAAGTATAAAAACGCGCACCTTGCCCACTGGGTTTTTCGATGCACGAGAAGCCGGAATCAGCGGACGAGTTCGAGGACGAAGAGACCGAGGAAGCCGTCGGGGGTGATGAAGCCCTCGATGTCGATCGCCTCATCCAAGACCTCGACAAGCGCAAGCGCGGCGCGCCGAAAGGCGCGGAGCCCGCGTGGCGCAAACTCGAACGCTTGATGGAACAGAAACGCACGTCGGAGTTGCTGAGCGACTTCGACGACTACGACGTGGGCGACCGCCCGCGGTCGCGCAAGGGTCAGTGAAAATCACGCGACGCCGAGCGTAACCGGCCGAGCCAGCGGCTCAGGTCGACCAGCCGATGCGCGATCACGTGCATCACCTCCCCTTCCAGCTGCAGCTTGCCGGCCACGCCCAGCAGGCGTGATCCGATCAACGCCTGGCGTTGCCGCTCGGCCACGGCGCGCCAGACGATCAGGTTGATCGAGCCATGTTCGTCTTCGAGCGTCACGAACGTGACGCCTTCGGCGCTGCCCGGTCGCTGTCGCGTGATGACGAGGCCCGCGGTGCGCACGTTCGAGCCATTCGTCAACGAGCGCAGCTGCGCCGAATCGACGAAACCGCGGGCACCGAGCTGATCGCGCAGCACCGCGATCGGGTGGCGCCGCAACGTGAGGCCCGTGTGCGCGTAGTCGGCCACGATGTCTTCGCCTTCGCGTGGCGCACGCAACAGCGGAATGCCTTCGGCGATGCGCACCTCGGGCAGGATGGGCAGCGAGCCCTCGAGGCCGGCAACTTGCCAGGCCGCGCGGTAACGATGCCCGCCGAGACCCGCCAGTGCGCCCGCCGCCGCGAGGCACCCCATCGAACGACGGTCGAGGCCGGCCTGCTCCGCCAGTTGCTGTGCGCTCTCGAACGCAAGGCCCTGCCTGCGCGCGCGGGCATCGACCAATCGCCGTGCTGCCTCCTGCGCCAGCCCCTTCACCAGCCGCAGGCCGAGCCGCAACGCGGGATCGGGCAAATCGTCGGCGTGGTGCTCCAGGGTGCAGTCCCACTCGCTCATGCGAACGTCGATCGGGCGCACCTCGACGCCGTGACGCTGCGCGTCCTGCACGATCTGTGAGGGCGCATAAAAGCCCATGGGCTGGCTGTTGATGAGTGCGGCCGCGAAGGCCGCGGGCTCGTGCCGCTTCAGCCACGCCGAGACGTACACGAGCAGGGCGAAGCTGGCTGCGTGCGATTCGGGGAAACCATATTCGCCGAAACCGAGGATCTGCTGGAAGATGCGCCGCGCGAACTCCTCGGAGTAACCGCGATCGCGCATGCCGTGGATCAGCCGCTCTTCGAAGTGGCCCAGCCCGCCTTTGCGCTTCCACGCCGCCATCGCACGCCGCAACTGGTCCGCTTCACCCGGCGTGAATCCCGCGGCGACGATCGCGAGCTGCATCACCTGCTCCTGGAAGATCGGCACGCCGAGCGTGCGCTGCAGCACGCCTTCCACCTCTGCGCTGGGATACGTGACCGCCTCCTCGCCCGCGCGCCGGCGCAGGTACGGATGCACCATGTCGCCCTGGATCGGGCCGGGCCGGATGATCGCGACTTCGATGACGAGGTCGTAGTACGAGCGGGGCCGCAGCCGCGGCAGCATCGCCATCTGCGCGCGCGACTCGATCTGGAACACGCCCACGGTGTCGGCGTGCCCGAGCATATCGTAGACCACCGGGTCTTCGGCGGGCACGGTCGCGAGTGTCCAGCGCCGGCCGCGGAAGCCGTGCACGAGGTCGAACGCGCGGCGGATCGCGGCGAGCATGCCGAGTCCGAGCACGTCGACCTTGAGCAGGCCGAGCGCGTCGAGGTCGTCCTTGTCCCACTGGATCACGGTGCGGTCGGGCATCGAGGCGTTCTCGATGGGAACGAGTTCCTCGAGCAGGTCGCGCGCGATGACGAACCCACCGACGTGCTGCGAGAGGTGGCGCGGAAACCCGAGCACGGTCCGTGCGAGGATCAATACCCTTGAGAGCACGGGACTGTCGGGATCCAGGCCCGATTCACGAACCCGTGTCGCGTCGATCCTCGACCCGTCCCACCACTGCATCGAACGCGCGAGCGCCGCAACCTGCAACGGATCGAGACCCATCGCCTTCGCCACGTCGCGCAACGCGCTGCGCGGCCGGTAGCTGATGACCGTCGCAGTCAGCGCAGCCCGCTCGCGGCCGTACTTCGCGTAGATGTACTGGATGACTTCCTCGCGGCGCTCGTGCTCGAAGTCGACGTCGATGTCCGGCGGTTCGTTGCGCTCCCTGGAGATGAAGCGCTCGAACAGCAGCGACATGCGCGCAGGGTCGACTTCGGTGATGCCGAGACAGAAGCACACCGCCGAGTTGGCTGCCGAGCCGCGCCCCTGGCAGAGGATGTGCCGCGAGCGTGCGAACCGCACGATGTCGTGCACGGTGAGGAAGTACGGCTCGTACTCGAGCTCGGCGATCAGCGTGAGCTCGTGCTCGATCGCCTGTCGCGCCGGGGCTGGCACGCCTTCCGGCCAGCGGTGACTTGCGCCCTCCTCCGTGAGGCGCCGCAACCACGCGGCTGGTGTGTAACCTTCCGGCACGATCTCGCGCGGATACTCGTAGCGCAGCTCGTCGAGCGAGAACGTGCAGCGCGAGGCGATCTCCACCGCAGCGGCGAGCAGCTCGGGCGGATGCAGCTCCGCGATACGCTGGATCGGGCGCAGGTGACGCTCACCGTTGGGAAACAGCGCGAGCCCTGCCTGCTCGACCGTGGTGCCGATGCGCGTCGCAGTGAGGACGTCCTGCAGCGCGCGGCGGCCACGCGAGTGCATGTGCACGTCCCCGGCCGCGACGAGCGGCAGTTCGAGTTCGCGACCAAGGTCCTGCAGTTGCTCGAGTCGCTTGCGATCGCGTCCGGTCGTCAGCAGTTCGACCGCGATCCAGAGCTGGCGGGGAAAGAGCGTGGCGAGCCAGCGTACCTCGGCAGAATCGGGTTGCGTTGCGGGCAGCCACAGGCACAGGAG
>JBAVIQ010000582.1:0-6971 GCA_049687035.1 Steroidobacteraceae bacterium | reverse complement strand
GCAGACTGCTGCGCCTGCAGCGCGGCATCGCGGCCGTCCAGCACGGCCTGCGACTGCTCGAGCAGTGCGGGCCAGCCGCGCTCGCTGCCGAGCACGCGGGCGCTCGGTGACGACAACAGGCCGACTGCGGACTTGCCGGCATCGATCTCGTCGATCACGCGCTCGAGCCGGGTACGCGAGGCCGCCAGCGCATCGAACGCCGGGGCGGAACCACGCACGGCGGCGCCCGCCTGCAACGGAATGTTCTGCGCGAGCGCCGTAAGGGAAGACATGTGCTCCCGCAGCTGCGCCTGCTGTTGCATCGCGCGGCCGGACAGCAGCAAGGCCACCGCGGCCAGCAGCGCTGCGACGAACGCCACACCGAGCAGCATGGGCTGCAGGCGGGCGGCGTCGATTCGATTGGTCATGTCGTCACCATTCTGGTCGGATCGGGCCGGCGGCTCAGGAAGCCGCGGCCTGCATGAACTGTGGGCTCTCGAGCAGTGCCCGCACGCTGAACACCGGCCAGACCTCCGCCCCGCGTCGGAACGCGCCGGCGAGGTAGCGCTCGCAGCGCAGCAAGGTTGGCGGCAGGTCGGCCGAGAATTCGCTTTCGTAGAAGCGGCGGAATCCCATCACCTCGTCGACGACGAGGCCGGCAGGAATCTCGCGGTGGTTGGCGAGAAGCACGCGGCTCGAACGCGTAATCGAGGTTGCGCCCGCGCCGAGGAACGCGCGCAGGTCGATGACCGGCAGCAGTTGCCCGCGAACGTTCGACAGTCCCCGAATCCACGGCCTGGCGCCGGGCACGCGAGTGATCGAAGCCGGGTACGCAAGCACCTCGCGCGTCTCTTCTCGTGCGAGCAGGAACGCTTCGCCGCCGAGACGAAACGCGACGCCGACCCATTCTGCGCCTGCAGCGACCGATTCGGGCTGGCCCTGCGCGGCCGCACGGGCGCGGCGGTCGATCTCCCGCAGCAGTTCGAAGGGGCGTTCGCGCAGCGAACGGAGGGGCGTGACTCCGGGCTGCATGTCAGGGGGCAAGGGCCGCCTGCGCCTTGCGCACCAGCTGGTCCGTGGCAACGGGTTTCACGAGGTAGTCGACAGCGCCCTGGCGCAGGCCCCAGACACGATCGGACTCCTGCGCTTTCGAAGTGACCATGATGACGGGGATCGTACGTGTGGACGGATCGTTGGCCAGCTCGCGCGTGGCCTGGAAGCCATTCACGCCGGGCATGACGATGTCCATCAGGATCAGGTCCGGGTGCAGCTCGCGCGCCATGCGCAGCCCTTCGCCACCGTCGGCCGCGGAGGCCGTCGTGAATCCGTGCTGCTCGAGCGCCTGCTGCATGACGTGAACGTCAGTCGGTGAATCGTCCACGATCAGTACGAGTGCCACAGTCAGTTCCTCCGCGGGCCGCGCTCAGGCGCGATGGACGTGAGTCTCGATCGCGCTCAGCAGTTCTTCGCGCGTGAAGGGCTTGGTCAGGTAGTGCTCGGAACCGACGATACGGCCGCGGGCCCGGTCGAAGAGTCCGTCCTTGCTCGACAGCATGATCACCGGGATGCTCTTGAAAACCTTGTTGTGCTTGATCAGCGAACAGGTCTGGTAGCCATCCAGGCGCGGCATCATGATGTCCACGAACACGATGTCCGGCTGATGGTCGGCAACCTTGGACAGGGCATCGAAGCCGTCCACGGCGGTGAAGACCTCGCAACCCTCGCGGGCCAGCAGCGTTTCGGCCGTGCGCCGGATGGTCTTGCTGTCGTCGATGACCAGCACCTTGAGTCCGGCCAACCTTGGCCGACTGTTGCTGGCAGCCGTGTTTTCCATGCAGTCGAACCCTCGGAGTCGAGTGGGCGTGCGTACGAGTGCGACGCTATGCGCGAGGCCACCGCTCGCGAGGGCGTTTTAACATATTGGCCACCCCCCTGCCATTGGCGGCTTTCGATACCATGACACCCATCACAGTCACTTTCCTCGAGGCCGCCGCCCGCGTGGAGTCCGCATGTCCCTGAAACCCCTGCGCATCGCCGTCGTCATGGATCCGATCGAGGACATCAAGCCCCGCAAGGACACGACGCTGGCGATGCTGCTCGCCGCCCAGCGCCGCGGCTGGGAGCTCCATTACCTGGAGCTGTCCGGTATCTGGCTGCGCGACGGCGTCGCCCGGGGTCGCGCGCACCCGATCGGGGTCCGCGAACACGACACGGACTGGTTCACGCGCGGCGAGGCCGTGGTGACCCGGCTCGGCGACTTCGACGTGATCCTGATGCGCAAGGATCCGCCGTTCGACACCGAATACATCTACTCGACCTACATCCTCGAGCGGGCCGAAGTGCAGGGCGCACTGGTCGTGAACCGGCCGCAGGGCCTGCGCGACATGAACGAAAAGGTCTACACGGCCTGGTTTCCGCAGTGCTGCGCACCTACCCTGATCACGCGCGACATGGCGGACATGCACGCATTCCTCAAGGAGCACGGCCAGGCGGTCTGCAAGCCCCTCTACGGCATGGGTGGCCGTTCGATCTTCGTGGTCGACGCCGGCGACAAGAATGCGAACGTGATCTTCGAAACGCTCACCGAGTACGGCACGCGCTACGCCATCGTGCAACGCTACATCCCCGACATCGTGACGACTGGCGACTCGAGGGTGATCCTGGTGGACGGCGAACCCGTGCCCTATGCGCTTGCACGCATTCCGACCGCTGCGGACAATCGCGGCAACCTGGCCGCTGGCGCCAAGGGCGTCGGCCGCCCGCTCAATGAACGCGACCGCTGGCTGGCCGCCGAGATCGGACCGGCGCTGCGCGACCGGGGCATGCTGTTCGTGGGCCTCGACGTGATCGGCGGCTTCGTCACCGAAATCAACGTGACCAGCCCGACGGGCGTGCGCGAGATCGACCAGCAGTTCGGCACCGACATCGCCGGCTCACTGCTCGATGCGATCGCGCGCCGGGTCGAGGCACGCGGAGGGCCGCATTGACCACGCCTGCCATCCTCCGCAGGCGCCGGGATCCCAGCGGGGATCGCCTGGCCACGGCGATCTTCGTCGTGGCACTGATCCATGGGCTGGTGATCCTCGGCGTGCGCTTCAGCGCCCCGCCGGTCACCGACAATGCACTGCCCACGCTCGAAGTCCTGCTGGTCCCACCCGGACCCGACGACCCGCAGGAAAACCAGGAGGCGGCCTACATCGCGCAGCGCACGCAACGGGGCCATGGCACCGACACGGAGGCCAGGCGCGCGTCCTTGCCGGAAGCGCGCGACGAGCAGCAGGCTGCTCCCGCTGCCGCCACGGCCGATCCGAACAAGCACGACCGTCCCGCTGAACCGGAAGGGGCCGTGTCGGTACTGGCCCGCCGCGCGCTCGAAGCCGAGCGGCTGGCGACGGGTTCGGAACCGCACCACGAGGCCCCGGTGTTTTTCGCCATCCCCACACCGGCGGTGCCGACGGTGGGCCTCAATGCTGCAGTGGCCGACCGCGAACTGCACCTGCGCGGCCAACGCTCGGTCGACGGCAAGCTGCTGGCCGACACGCGCGAATCCGCGATCGCAGCGTACCTGGATGGGTGGAAGCGCCGGATCGAGCGCGTGGGCACGATCAATTTCCCGAACGAGGCCCGGCGCCGGCAATTGTCCGGCAATCCGGTCGTCGAGGTCGCCATCCGCGCCAACGGCACGCTCGAGACCGTACTCGTGCGCCGGACCAGCGGGCACCCCGAACTCGACAACGCGGCAGTCGGCATCGTGCGACTCGCGGCCCCGTTTGAACCTTTCCCGAGCGCGCTGCGCGAACGTTTCCCGGTGCTCCGCTTTGCCTACGAATGGC
Source organism: Steroidobacteraceae bacterium (assembly GCA_049687035.1). Lineage (GTDB taxonomy): Bacteria > Pseudomonadota > Gammaproteobacteria > Steroidobacterales > Steroidobacteraceae > RPQJ01. The sequence continues at coordinate 3,159 of JBAVIQ010000582.1, read as the reverse complement.
AGTTCATCAACGGACAGCTCGCGGGCGACGGCGCGGTCTTCTCCCCGGGCCCGTAGCGCGATACTGTCCCGCCGTGGCCTCCTACCTCACCAACCAGTTCCTGATCGCCATGCCCGCCATGGACGATCCGAACTTCGCGCAGACCGTCACGCTGGTGTGTGAACACAGCGAACGCGGTGCTTTGGGCATCGTCATCAATCGCACGTTGCCGATGACGCTGGGGGAGGTATTCGACCAGCTCGGCCTCGACGCCTCGCGGTCGCGGGTGAGCGAGCAGCCCGTGCTGCGGGGCGGCCCGGTGCAGACGGAACGCGGATTCGTGCTGCACTCCCCCGCCGGCCCTTACGAATCCTCACTGCCGTTTTCCGAGCGCATGCATCTCACGACCTCGCGCGACATCCTCGATGCCCTGGCGATGGGCGAAGGACCCGAAAGTGCTGTGATTGCATTGGGTTATGCGGGTTGGGAGGCCGGCCAGCTCGAGGACGAGATGGCCCGCAATGCCTGGCTCACCGTGGACGCCGACGAGCGCGTGTTGTTCTCGACCCCGGTCGAAGAGCGCTGGAGCGCGGCGGCCAGGTTGCTCGGCGTCGATCTCGTTGCCCTCAGCAGCGACGCAGGCCACGCCTGATTCCCCCGCAAGACGACTCGCCGCCTCCCCCGGCCATCGGCACGCGTCCGGCTGCCGGCGAAGTCGTCCTCGCATTCGATTTCGGCACCCGCCGGATCGGGCTGGCCGTGGGCCAGACCCTGACCAGATCAGCGAATGCAGTGGGCGTGCTGCCTGCCCGCGATGGAGCGCCTGACTGGGCCGCCGTCGAGGCGTGCATTGCCCAATGGGGACCGGGCCGACTGGTCGTCGGGCTCCCCTATAATATGGACGGCTCGGACACCACCACGACGGCAGCCTGCCGCGCTTTCGGCGAGAAGCTCGCGCGGCGCTCGGGCCTGCCGGTCGCCTACGTGGACGAGCGCCTGACGTCCAATGCCGCTTACGACGAGTTGCGCGACGAGCGCCGCTCGGGCGCACGCGCGCGGCGCATCCGTCCCGAGGACATCGATGCGAACGCGGCGCGGCTGATCCTGCTGACCTGGATGGGCACGCCTTGAAAACTGACACCGGCCGAGACCTGCAGCGCGACCCCGCCGGGCGCCTGCGTCACCTGCTCACGCTCGAAGGTCTGTCGCGCGACGAAATCGTGCACCTGCTCGACCTGGCGCAGTTCTACGTGCGCGAACCGGGCGACCTGCCCGCCCGCGACGGCGCCCTGCTCGGCCGTACGGTAGCCAACCTCTTCTTCGAACCGAGCACGCGCACCCGCGTCTCGTTCGAACTTGCTGCGACCCGGCTCGGCGCGGACGTGGTCAACCTCGACCTGCACTCTTCGTCGCGCGTGAAGGGCGAGACGGTGCTCGACACGATCTACACGCTGCAGGCGATGATGGTCGACGTCTTCGTGATGCGCGATTCGGAACCCGGGCTGCCGGCCTTCGTGAGCGCCCACGTCCAGCCGCACGTCAGCGTGTTGAACGCCGGCGAGGCGCACGTTTCGCACCCGACGCAGGGCCTGCTCGACGTGCTGACCATCCGCCAGCGCAAGGGCAACGTGCAGAACCTCTGCGTCGCGGTCGTGGGTGACATCCGTCATTCGCGCGTCGCGCGCTCGACGGGCACCGCCCTGCAGACGCTCGGCGTCGGCGAACTGCGCTTCGTCTCGCCCGCAAGCCTCGCGCCCGAGCCGGATGAATTCCCCGGTGCGAAGCGGTTCGATTCGCTCGAGGACGGCATCCGCGGCGCGGACGTCATCATGGCCCTGCGCATCCAGAAAGAGCGCATGGACCAGTCGCAGATTCCCGACGTCGACGCGTTCCTGAAGGAATGGGGCATCACCGAGCGCAGCATCCTGCACGCGAACAAGAGCGCCATCGTCCTGCATCCCGGGCCGATGAACCGCGGCGTCGAGATCACGAACGTGATTGCCGACGGCCCGCAGTCGGCCGTACAGCAGCAGGTTCGCAATGGCGTCGCCGTGCGCATGGCCGTGCTCGCCACGATCGTCCGCAACGTGCAGGTCCGCAACGTGCAGGCCGGCCGGCGCGAGGTTTGAGCCGCATGGGCCCCTCTCCCAGTTACACGATCGACGCACCGGGCCGCAGCCGAGGCGTGTCGCCGGAACAACGCACGCACCGCGACTCGATCTTCGTCGAGGACGGCAAGCTGCTGTCGCAGCAGGAATACCCGGGCAAACAGTTCGTGATCCGCGTCCAGGCGCCTAAGTGCGCGGCAGCCGCGTTACCCGGCAGCTTCGCGCACCTGACGTGCGACCCGGAGCGCCCGATGCGCCGGCCGCTGTCGCTGATGCGCGTCGATGCAAAGGCAGGCTGGATCGAGATCCTCTACAAGATCGTGGGCCCCGGGCTCGAGGCGCTCTCGCAGCAGCCCGTCGGCGCGACGATCAGCGTGCTGGGCCCGATCGGCCACGGTTTCATCGCGCATACCGAGCGACCACGGACGCTGCTCGTGGGTGGCGGCGTCGGCATCCCACCCATGGTGTTCCTGGCGGAATCGCTGCGGGCTCGCCGCAGCGAGGCGTCCTGGCAGCCGCTCGTGCTGATGGGCTCCGAGATCGAGTTTCCGTTCCGCGCCAGGCCGTCGCAGATCCTGGTGCCCGGCGTGGCGAACGAGGCAATCGCGTGCATGCCGCTGCTCGACGACTGGGGCATCGCCAGCCGGCTCGCCAGCTTCGGCGACTTCCCGGGCTGCTTCCACGGCTACGTGACAGATCTCGCGGCGCAGTGGCTGTCATCGCTCGACGCCAGGGCGCTCGCAGAAGTCGAAGTGTTCGCGTGCGGGCCAACCCCGATGCTGCAGGCCACGGCGTGCGTGGCGCGCAAGTTCGGCGTGCCGTGCCAGGTGTCGCTCGAGGAATTCATGGCATGCGCGGTTGGCGGGTGCGCGGGTTGCGCCGTGCCGGTCGTGCAGGCCGACGGCTCGCTCGCGATGAAGCGTGTCTGCGTCGACGGGCCGGTGTTCGACGCGAATGCGGTGTTTCCGCCGGCGGCTGCCTAGCGCCGTTGCACTGCGTCCGGAATTGCCGAGAGACTCGATCGAGGCGGTCGGTCGTCGGCGCCCGATCCGGTGTGTGTTGGCGGGCGCGG
>JBAVIQ010000581.1:0-2279 GCA_049687035.1 Steroidobacteraceae bacterium | reverse complement strand
CGTGCGTACGACAGCAGGTAGTTCGGCGCCATGATCGAGAGGACCTGCGCGACGTCCGTCGCGACCAGGTTCTTGACCAGGAACGCGCCGGCCTGCTGCAGTTCGAGCAGCCAGACCATCTTGTCGCCGGCCTTGGCTTCGAGGTGCACCTGCACGACGACTTCGTGCAGGTCCTGTGCGAGGGCCGTCGCGCGCGTCGAAATGTTCAGGTTCACCGCGGGCTGACCTTCGAGGCCGCCGACGAATGGGCCGTTCGGGGATTCGAACGAGCAGTCCTTGAGGTAAACGACCTGCGGCGTCACCACCGGGGCATTGGGGTCGACGGCGGGCGTCTGGGCGTTCTGGTCAGTCATCGCGGAATATTCCTTGTAACTACGTGGTTCAGGCGCGGCCGAGCAGCTGGTCGAGCTCGCCGGCCTTGTCGAGGGCATAGAGTTCGTCGAAGCCGCCGACGTGGCGGTCACCGATGAAAATCTGGGGCACGGTGCGGCGGCCGCCGCTGCGCTTCAGCATGAGATCGCGGCTCGCCGTGTCTTCGTCGACCTTGACCTCGCTGAAGGTGACGCCCTTGCGCTGGAGCAAGCCACGCGCACGGTCGCAGTACGGACACCAGCCCGTCGAATACATCGTGATTTCAGGATGAGCGGTGTCGTTCACGGCTTGGTTCCTTCCTGCCTGGACTTGCCGCCGCCTGCCTTGACGAGGGGCAGGTTCTCAGCGCGCCAGGCCTGCACGCCGCCGCGGAGGTTGATCACCTGCGTGAATCCCTGCGCCTGCAGCACCCGGGCTGCCGCGCTCGAGCGCGCGCCGCTTTCGCAGCACACAATCACGACCTTGTCCTTGAAGCGCTTGAGCGTCTCCGCGGCCTGGGCGACCTGGTCCTGCGGCACGTGCCGGGCATCCAGGATGTGGCCGGAGTCGAACTCGGCCTGCGAGCGGACGTCGACCAGCACCGCGCCCTGGTTTATCAGGCGCACGGCTTCGGTCGGTCCTACGGCCTGCCCACCGGAGCGGGCGCGGCTGAATTCGTAGGCTGCGAGGGCCAGCGCAAGCACCACCGTGCCGCCGGCCAGCAGGGGATGGCGGGCGGCATATTCGAGGAGACGATCCATCAGGGAGACCGGCGAAAAGGGGCGCGAATTATAGCAGTCCCCGCCGACAGGCTAGACTTGCGCGGATTTGCCGCCCCCCGCCGCCTCCATCAACCGTCGCCAACATCGTCTGATGCCTGCATTTTTGCCCGCCACACCGCCCGCTACGCCGAGGACCCGCGCCCCGGTGCGGTCCGTTCGCGCTCGGTTCGGGCAGGTTCTGGCCGGGTTGGCGGCGGCGCTGCTGGTCCTGGCGCCGGGGCCAGTCCTGGCCGCCACGAAGCAGACGCCGGCGCAGAAAGAGGCCGAGCTGCGCAAGCTCAACCAACGGATCGACAAGGTCCGCAAGACCGTCAACCAGGACGTGGAGAAGCGGGACAAGCTGTCTGTGCAGCTGCGCGAGGCCGAGCTCGGCGTCCAGTCGGCCCGCAAGGAGCTCGATGAAATCCGGGCGCAGCGACTGGCGGCCGAAGCGCGCGTGCGCGAGCTCGAAGCGGAGCAGGCGCGCCGTGAACAGGAGCTGGATGGGGAGCGCGCCGAGCTCGCCGGGGAACTGCGGACGGCCTATGTGAACGGCCGCGAGGAGCAGCTAAAACTTCTTCTGAATCAAGAAGATCCGTCTACTTTCGGGCGCATGCTCGCGTATTATGGCTACTTCGGCCGCGCCCGGGCCGGGCGCATCCGCGGCATCCAGGACCAGCTCGAGCGCCTGGCGCTGGTCCGCACAAAGATCGTGGCCGAGAAGACCCGGCTCGAGACACTCGAGCAACAGCGCGAGCGGCGAGTGGCCGACCTCAAAGCGTCGCAGGACCAGCGCGCGCAGGCCGTGAGCGCGATCGACCGGCAGATCAAGGCCCGGGGCGGCGAACTGAAGCAGCTGCAGTCCCAGGCGCAGTCACTCGAGCGGCTCATCACCGAGCTGCGCAAAGCCATCGAACGCTCGCAGCAGGCCCAGCCCGCGCGCAGGGGCGGTTCGACGGGCACCGTGGCGCAACAGGCACCGTTCGAGCCCTTGCGCGGCAAGCTGCCGTGGCCGGTGCAGGACGGCAAAGTCATCGCGAGGTTCGGTCAGTCCCGCGCGGGTGGCTCGATGCGCTGGCAGGGCATGCTGATCGGGACGCAACGCGGCGCCCGGGTGCGCGCGCCTTACGCGGGGCGCGTCGTGTACGGCGACTGGCTGCCGGGCAT
>JBAVIQ010000580.1:0-2288 GCA_049687035.1 Steroidobacteraceae bacterium | reverse complement strand
GGCCTCAAGATCGTCGAAACCGATGACCTGCAGGTCGTCTACTTCAATCCGTCGGGTACGTATCTCGCGCCCTACGTCACCCAGAGTTTTCTGAACAGCCTCAACGCGCAGAAAAAGCTGTTTGGCTACCAGCCGGACGGCAAGGTTGCCATCCTGTTGCAGGATTTCGGCGACCGCGGCAATGCAACGGCGATCCTCGGCGCGCCGCGCAATCGTATCTTCATCGACGTGGCACCGCCCGTGCTGTCGTTCGAAACCTTCAGCCCGGGCGAGCGCGTCTACACGCTGTCGAACCACGAGCTGGTGCACACCGTCGTCGGCGACCAGGCGAGTCACGCCGACAAGACGGCGCGCCGCTGGCTGGGTGGCAAGGTCGCTCCCGCTGCCGAACATCCCGAAACCATTCTCTACAACTACCTCACCAACCCGCGGGCCTCGACGCCGCGCTGGTATCAGGAAGGCAGTGCTGTATTCATGGAGACCTGGTACGGCGGCGGACTCGGCCGCGCGCAGGGTGGCTACGACGAAATGGTTTTCCGCGCAATGGTGCGCGATCAAGCCACCTTCTATGACCCGTTGGGTCTCGTGTCCAAAGGCACCGAAGTGGATTTCCAGTCCGGCGCGAATGCGTACCTCTACGGCACGCGCTTCATGAGTTACCTCGCCCTGCAGTACACGCCCGAGAAACTGATCGACTGGCTGCGGCGCGCGGACGACACCGAAAGCTATTACGCGCGCGATTTCGAGCGCGTCTACGGCAAGCCGCTGACGGAGGCGTGGCAGGACTGGATCCGGTGGGAGCACGAGTTCCAGGAGGCCAACCTGACGTCGGTGCGCGAGCACCCGGTCACGCCGTACAAGGAAATCGCGCGCCACGGGCTCGGCGCGATCTCGCGTTCATACCTGAGCAAGGACAAGACCAGGCTGTATGCCGCAGTCCGTTACGCAGGCCGCGTGCCGCACTTGGTCAGCATCGACGTGGCGACCGGCGCGGTCACCGAGCTCGCGGAAATCGAAGGCGCCGTTTCGTATCGTGTCTCGTCGCTCGCCTACGATCCGCAGGGCGAAAAGCTTTTCTACACGACCGACAACCTGACGTACCGCAACCTCAACGAATACGACCTCAAGACCGGCGCGACGCGCGAACTGTTCGCCGCCGCACGCATCGGCGACCTCGCCTACAATCCGGTGGACCGTTCGCTCTGGGGCCTGCGCACCAACAACGGCTTCGTGATGGTGGTGCGCATCCCGTTTCCCTACAAGGAATGGCAGACCCTCCACGTCTACCCGTTCGGCGAAGTGCCGTTCGACCTCGACGTCTCGCCGGATGGCAAGCTCGTGTCCCTGTCGATGGCTGGGCCCGACGGCGAGCGCTCGGGTGTGCAGGTGATGCAGCTGCGCGTGATGAGTGCCGCCAGCCTGATGGCAGGTGACCCGACGCCACTGCACAAGTTTGAACTCGGCACCGCACTGCCGGAAGGCTTCACGTTTTCACCCGACGGGCGCTACCTGTACGGCAGCTCGTATTACACGGGCGTCTCCAACATCTATCGCTACGAGCTCGCCACGGAAAAGCTCGAGGCGCTGAGCAACGCGGAAGTCGGTTTCTTCAGGCCGATGCTGCTCGACGACAAGCGACTCATCATCTTCCACTACGCGGCCGAAGGGTTCGTGCCGGCGACGATCGAGCCCCAGCCTACCGAAGACCTGAGCGCGATCCGCTTTCTCGGCGAGGCGATCGCGACGACGCACCCCGTCGTGCAGCAGTGGGGCGCCGGTCCGCCGAGCCAGGTGGATTACCAGGCGAACGTCCGTCGCGACGCGCCGTACCACCCGCTGCGCGAGATTTCGCGCGAATCGATCGTTCCGATAATCGAGGGTTACAAGGACTCGGTGGCCTTCGGCGCTTTCGCGCGTTTCAGCGACCCGATCGGATTCGACAATCTCAACCTCACCGTGAGCTACAGCCCGGACGCCGACCTGGCGTCCAAGGAACAACTGCACGCCTCCCTGGTCCTGAAGCACTACCTGTGGACTGCGGGCCTGCGCTGGAATGCGGGCGATTTCTACGACCTGTTCGGTCCGACCAAGCGCAGTCGTGAGGGCTACAGTGGTTTCGTTGCCTATGAGCGGCCCCTGATCTATCAGCTCCCCGAAACCCTGAGTCTCGTCGCCAAGGTCGCCTATTTCGGCGACCTGGACTCCCTGCCGGGCTTCCAGAACATTCCTTCGCCGACCGACAAGCTCGGCGAGGGCGAGATCGGGCTCGTCTACAAATTCCCCCGGTC
>JBAVIQ010000579.1:0-10354 GCA_049687035.1 Steroidobacteraceae bacterium | reverse complement strand
CGGCGATGATGGCCGCGATCCGCTACGGCGTCGCTCGCGGCATCTTCTCGAACGAAGCCGGACTCGGCACGGCCGGCATCGCGCAGGCGGCGGGCATGAGCAATGATCCGGTGCGCAGTGGCCTCATCGGCATGATGGGCACGTTCCTCGATACGCTCGTCGTCTGCACGATGACGGGCCTCGCGATCGTGGTCTCGGGCGCGTGGCAGTCCGGCAAGACGGGCGCCGCACTCACGCAAGTCGCGTTCCAGTCGGCGATGCCCGCTATCGGCGGCGAACTGGTCGCGGTCGCGCTGGGAATTTTCGCGCTCACGACCATCCTCGGTTGGGCGTACTACGGCGAACGCTGCTGGCAGTACCTGGTCGGCGACTGGACGATCATGCCGTATCGCATCGTCTGGACGATCATGGTGTTCTTCGGTGCGATCACGCACCTCGACCTCGCGTGGACCATCGCGGACACGCTCAACGCACTGATGGCGATTCCCAACCTGATCGCGTTGCTGGCGTTGTCGCCGGTCGTCGTGCAACTGACGCGCGCAGGCCTCGCCAGGGCCTTGCAGGACTGAATTGCCGGCGGCGCTAAAATTGCGGCCGCCAGACACCCTCGCGTCGCGGATCCGCGCCCGTCTCGAACGCCGGCGGATTGCCGCGCACGGCCACGCCGTGCAGGCCGGATTCCTCGCCTCGGCCCGACTTGAGTGCGACGCCTTTCGCCGCCAGCTGCAACGCCAGCTCCGCCGAAATTCGCGGCATCTCACCGTAAAAATCGGCGCCGCGCGCGATCACGTTGGGAAGGTTGATCGCGTCCTGGAGCGGCAGATCCCAGGCCAGCAGCCCGATCAGCGCCTTGGCGTTGTAAGCAAGAATGGCCGAACCGCCGGGTGAGCCCACCGCGGCCACGAACGCTCCGTCCGCCTTGCGCAGCACGATCGCCGGCGACATCGAAGAACGAGGGCGCTTGCCGCCCGCGACGGCATTCGCCACGGGGCGACCGGCTTCGTCGACGGCCGTGAACGAAAAGTCGGTGAGCTGGTTGTTCAGGAAGAATCCGCCGACTGCGCGTCCCGAGCCGAACAGCGACTCGACCGAGGTGGTCATCGAGATCACGTCGCCCTGGTCGTCGACGATAACGAAATGGCTCGTGCCCGGCACCTCGTCCGTCGCATCGATGCCGGCGAGCGTCATCACGGCACCCGGCGGAGTGCCTGCCTCAGGCGCGGTCGCAGCCGCGCGCTTGCCGATCAGCTGCGCACGGTTGTCGAGGTAGCCCTGGTCGAGCAGGCCTTCGGCGGGCACGGCGACGAAACGCGGGTCGGCCACGTAACGATCGCGGTCGGCATACATCAGGCGACTCGCTTCGGCGAAGAGCAGCCATGCCTGCGGATCCGTCGGGCCACGCGACGCGATGTCAGTGCGTTCGAGCAGTCCCAGCACTTCGAGCAAGCCGACACCGCTCGACGGCGGCGGTGGCACGCAGACCACATAGACGCGGAACGGGCGGCACAGCGGCTGCACTTCGGCAGGACGATAGGCCGCCATGTCCTGCAGCGTCAGCGTGCCGGGGCGGGGCTCAGCCTGCGTGCGCGCGACGATCTGTTCCGCGAGCGGACCTTCGAGCAATGCACGCGGTCCGAGCGCGGCAACGGTGCGCAGCGTGTCCGCGAAGGCCGGGTTGCGCAGCGTATCGCCCGCCTGCACGATCGTGCCGTCGGGCTTGGCGAACAGCGCGCGTGCATCGGGCAGCGTCGCCTGCGTGAACGTGCTGTTGGCGAAACGTCCGAGGCGCTGCGGCACGACGAAGCCCTGCTCGGCCGCCCGGATCGGCGCACCGAACAATGACTTCCATGGCAGCCGGCCATGCTTCGAGTGCACGAGGCCCAGCATCGCGACGGCGCCGGGCACGCCCGTCGAGCGACCGCTCGTGACGGCATCCGGGTACGAAAGCGGCGCGCCTTTTTCGTCCAGGAACATGTCGGGTCTCGCACCCGCCGGGGCGGTCTCGCGTCCATCGAACGCGGTAATCCTGCCCGTCTGCGCCTCGTAATGGAGCAGGAACGCGCCGCCACCAAGGCCCGAGCTCTGCGGCTCGACGAGGCCCAGTGCGGCCTGCACGGCAACCGCAGCATCGGCGGCACCGCCACCTGCGCGCAGGACTTCGAGCCCCGCCTCGACGGCGATCGGATTCGCGGCCACCACCCCCGGCGTCAGCTTGACGCGCGGTACAGGTACCGGCTGCGAGGCAGTCCGTGCGCCTGCCGTGGCCACGTCAGACGTGGCCGGTGCATTACGGCATCCCGGAGCACCAAATGTGATCAGGGCGAGCAGGGCGACAGGTGCGACCCGGGCGCGAAAACGGTCGAGAATGGGCATGGTCAGGAGGGCATGGACGTTGCGAGGGCAACGACAATAGACTGTCCGGCCTCCAGCCGTCGAGACCGCCTGTGCGCCACACATCGACCACGCTTCGTGCTCTGTTCGCCGCCCTGGTTGCCGCAGCGGCGGCAGGCTCTGCCTGGGCGGCCGATTCTCCACCCACGACTGCGGCTCAAGGCGCAAAGACGACACCGCAGGCCATCGTCGTGGTCCATGCCGGGCGACTGCTCGATCGTCCAGGCAAGCCGCCGCGCGGGCCGAGCACGATCGTGATCCGTGACGGGCGCATCAGTGAAGTGCGCGACGGCTTCGTCGACGTGCCGGGCAGTCAGCGCGTCGTCGACCAGCGCACGCGTTTCGTGTTGCCGGGACTGATCGACAGCCACGTGCACCTGGTTTCGGACACGGGCGGGCAGCTGGGCCAGCTCGAGAAGGTGCAGGTGGAAGATGCGGCGCTCGCGTTCAACGCACTGGTGAATGCGCGCAAGACGCTGCGCGCCGGGTTCACCACGGTGCGCAACCTGGGCGACGAACACGGCGTCACGCTCGCGCTGCGGGACGCAATCCGCGCGGGCAAGGTGGTCGGGCCGAACATCGTCGACGCGGGGCGGTCGATCTCGACGACGTCAGGGCACATGGACGCCGCGCTCGGTTATCGTGAGGACTTCCGCGAAGTGCTGCACGCGCATGACAATCTGTGTGACAGCGTGGAATCCTGTCGCCGCGCCGTGCGGATCCAGGTGGGTCGTGGCGTGGACGTGATCAAGATCGCCACGACCGGCGGGGTCAACAGCCAGGTGGGCGCAGGTCTCGGCCAGCAGATGTTCGACGACGAGGCGCGCGCGATCGTCGAAGCCGCAAGACTGTATGGCAAGAAAGTCGCGGTGCATGCGCACGGTGCGGACGGCATCAAGGTCGCGCTCATGGCCGGTGTCGATTCCATCGAACACGGCACGATGCTCGACGATGAATGCATCGCACTGATGGTGAAGGCGGGCACCTATTACGTGCCGACGTTGTCCACCGTGAACGGTTACATCGAGCGGCTGGCCGCGAACCCCGAGGCGTATTCGCCGCAGGTGCGGGCGAAGGTCGACTGGCGCATCAGGGTGACCGGCGAATCGCTGCGCAAGGCCGTGCCCAGGGGCGTCAAGATCGCCTTCGGCACCGACGCCGGCGTGAGCAGGCATGGCCGCAACGCCGACGAATTCGAATTGATGGTCAGGCACGGGATGACCCCTGCCGCGGCGCTGCAGGCGGCTACAGTCAATGCGGCCGACCTGCTCGGTCTGCAGGCCGACGTGGGCACGATCGAAGCGGGCAAGCGGGCCGATCTCATCGCCGTCGACGGCGATCCGCTCACCGACGTCACCGTGCTGAAGCGCGTGCCGTTCGTCATGAAGGACGGCGTTGAGTTCATGGACGGTCCGGGCTGACAGGCGGCCATGCACCAGCGCCCAACCTCGTTCGTGCAGTCGCTGCCGTTTTCGGAGGCGTGTGAGCGCAACAAAGGCCCCATCCTGGACGTGCTGCAACGCTGGCTCGGAAACCAACCCGGTTTGGTGCTCGAGATCGGTGCCGGTACGGGACAGCACGCGGTGCACTTCGCGCGCAACCTGCCGCATCTCAGCTGGCAGCCCACCGAGCAGCTCGAGAGCCTCGTGTCACTCACGGCGCGCATCGAAGTGGAAGGCTCGTGCAACCTGCTCGCGCCCCTCGAACTCGACGTCGAGCAGGCGACCTGGCCTTGCGATGCGGACAGTGTCGACACGGTCTACACCGCCAACACGCTGCACATCGTGTCGTGGCCGCAGGTGCAGGCGCTATTCCGGGGTGTCGGACGCGTGCTGCGCGATGACGGCTTCCTGATCGTCTACGGTCCGTTCCGTTATGGCGGGCAGTTCACGTCGCACAGCAATGCGGTGTTCGACGTGGCGCTGCGATCGCGCGATCCGCTGAGTGGCATTCGTGATTTCGAGGCGGTCGACGCACTGGCGGCGGCGCAAGGCCTGCGCCTGGTCGAGGATTGCGCCATGCCGGCGAACAACCAGGCGCTGGTCTGGTGCCGTTCGGGGGCGTGAGCGCCGCCGTGCCCTACGACGGCGCGCTGCATGGCTGCAACTTTCCCTTACGGCGAGGCGGGCCAATAGGGAGGAAAATTGAGCTGGAGGGCGGCCGTTATTGAACGCTGCGAGCGTCGGGCGCGTGATGATCCGCCGGCTTGCTGAGTCCGATCCTGCGCAAAAGCCTGCGATAACTGCTGGTGACCTCTGGCGAGACTCGCAATCGGCAGCATTCCACTGAGAATCGCATTAGGAGTTCAGTCATGAGAACGATAAGAGGAACATTACTGGTGCTCGTAGCGATGTTGCTGGCGGCCGTGCCAGCCCTCGCCGACAAGTACAGCGACACCGTGAGCCTGTTCAAGAACGCGGGCCAGAGCGCGTCATTCTTTGGCAAGAGCTATGGTTACGCCGTGTTCCCGACCATCGGCAAGGCCGGGCTCGGCATTGGCGGCGCCCACGGCGAAGGCCGCGTCTACGAGCAGGGCAAGTATGTCGGCGACACGAAGATGACTCAGCTGAGCATCGGCTTCCAGGCCGGCGCCGAGGGCTTCAGCGAGATGATCTTCTTCCAGGACAAGCGCTCGTTTGACGAATTCACGTCCGGCAATTTCGAGCTCGGCGCGAACGTCAGCGCGGTGGTGATCACCGCGGCCGCGTCGGGGACCGCCACCACCACGGGCTCGACCGCAACGGCCAGCGGCGGCAAGAAGGACGCGAAGACTGCCGGCAAGTACGAAAAAGGCACGGCGATCTTCGTCATTTCGAAGGGTGGTCTCATGTACGAAGCCTCTGTCTCGGGGCAGAAGTTCTCGTACAAGCCGTTAGGCAAGAAATAGTCGCCGCACGAGCCGCAAAAGCAAAGGGCGGAGGCGCCTTGCGACGCCCCCGCCCGGTTCACGGACTTTACCCGTCAGAAGCGGTAAGTCACCTTGCCGTAGATGAACTGGCCGCGCGGATCGTGCGTGCCGGACACGTACCCGTACAGGTCCGTGTCGCCGTCACCGATCGCGAACGGCGGCTCTTCGTCGAGCGCATTGTCGATGCCCACCGCGATGGTCAGGCCCTCGAAGCCCGTGTAGCGGCCCTGCAGGTTGAGCGTCGTGAAGGAACCGACCGTGCGTGACTTGTTGGTGTCGTAGTCGAGCACGCCGTCGAAGTCCTTGTCCGGCGTGTCCTCGAACGAGCCCGTGTAGTTCAGCGTCGCGCGCACGCCCCACACGTCGAAGCCCCAGTCACCGGTAAGCACGAAGCGGTCTTCCGGATACTCGTATTCGCCAGTGAGGTCGCGGGACACGAGGGTGGTGCCGTCGGCGCTCAGCTCACGCTTCTTGAACTCCAGCATGCGCGAATAGTCGAGGCCGACGAACAGCTCGCCGCCCATCACAGTGTTGCGGAAGTACGCGCTGACGTCGACGCCGTTGGTCGACTGCTCGCCGATGTTGATGAAGCTCGAGTTGACCGACTGCAGCGGGCCGAGCGTGTCGCCCGGCAGCGGCGTTCCGCGCACGCACACGGTGCTCGTCTGGACGCTGCAGGACTGCGCGTACAGGTAGCCGAAGTTGACCTCGTCGATCTTCTGGTCCTGCTTGATGTCCCAGTAGTCGACCGAGAACTGCCACATGTCGTTCGGTTTCCACGCCGCGCCGACGTTGAAGTTCTCCGATTCCTCGGCCTTCAGGTTCGGGTTGCCCGCGAACGTGATGTTGTAGTCGGTCGCGGTGCAGTACGTCGGGTTGTCGGCGCAGCCGTAGGTGTCGACGAAGAACTGCGACTCCTGCGAGGGGCCGAGGCCGACCTGTGCGAGCGACGGCGCCCGGAAGCCCGTGCCCCACGACGCGCGGAAGGCCAGCGACTCGATCGGCGCCCAGCGCGCGGAGATCTTCGGGTTGGTCGTATTGCCGAAGTCGCTGTAATCGTCGTACCGCGCCGCGAGGTTGACCTCGAGGGTCTCGAGCACGGGCACCGAGAACTCGACGAAGGCTGACCAGCTGTCACGCGACGCCTGGGCCGATACGGCTTCGGTGCCGAAGATCAGGCCGCGCTGGAACTGCTCGTCGGGAACATCCTTGATGCTTTCGTCGCGGTACTCCAGGCCGGTCGCCATCGCGACCTTGCCGGCCGGCAGGTCGAACAGGTCGCCGGAGATCTGCGCGTCGTAAGCGGTCAGGTTCGACGTGCCCTGGCGCACCAGGCTCGTCGTGATCGCGTCGATCACCGATTGCGCGTTGTAGGTGCCGCCGAACGGGTTGTAGCGGCCCGCATTGATTTCCTGCTGCAGGTAATCGGTGCGGACCCAGCCCTGCGAACGGTTGCCGGTCTGTTCCGATTCACTGCGCGCCCGCTGCGCGGCCACTTCCCAGTCCCAGCGATCCATCAGCTTGCCGCGCAGGCCGAACACGCCGCGCAGGTTGTCCGTCTGGATGCTCCACTGGCGGGGGCCGGCGTCGACCGTGCGGAAGCGGCCGATCGAGATGGCTGTCGCGTCCGGGTACGGATTGCCCGGATTCGTGATCGGCACCGTGAGGCCCGCACTCTCGTCGAGCGGAGTCGGCGCGCCTTGTGCGATCGACGTGTTGTGCTGCATCGCGATTTCGGTGAAGAACTCGACCCCGCCGAAGTCATGGTTGCCGAGCAGCATCATGCCGGTGCGCTCGGATTCGGGGATGAGCAGGTTCCAGGGGCCGTAGTCATAGACGCAGGTCTGGCCCGCAGTTCGATCGGGAGGGCAGGCCGGGTCGATCCTGGTCGCAGTCGTGGTCGCGTTCGTGACGATGAAGCGGCCCGGGAAGCCACGCGACGAGCGGAAGTCTTCGCCGCCCTGCCTGGTCTGGTCGGCCGTGCCGAGCGAGCCACGCTCCTTGTTCATGAGCGTGCTGTTCTTGAAGTAGTCGAGGATCAGCGTGATGTTCGAATTCTCGCTGTTCAGACCCCAGATGGCCGAGGCGTTGTATTCATCGTAGCCGTCTGCTGCGCCCGCGCTGCCGGATACCTCGAAACCGTCGAAGTCCTTGCGCAGGATCACGTTCACGACGCCCGCGACCGCGTCCGCGCCGTACAGGGCCGAGGCGCCGTCCTTCAGCACGTCGAGGCGCTCGATCGCTGCCACCGGGATCGTGTTGATGTCGACGAAGTTGGTCGTGATGCTCTCGGCGAACGAGCTGAGCGCGACGCGCCGGCCGTTGACGAGAACCAGCGTTGCGTCGGCGCCGAGGCCGCGCAAGCTGACCGACGCGGCGCCGTTGGCCGTCGAGTCCTGGTTGTTGCCGCGGGTCGAGAACGTGCCGTTACCGACGAAGGGCTGTTCTTCGAGCAGCTGCTGCAGATTGGTATAGCCGGACTTGGCGATGTCGTCTTGCGAGAACGTGACGACCGGTGCCGGGTTTTCGAAGTCCGACGTGCGCGCGATGCGCGAACCCGTCACGTACACCGTCTCGAGCTCCTTGCTCTGGTCCGTCGCCGTCTGCGCGAGCGTCGGCAGGGTTGCGAGGCCAGAGGCCAGTCCCAGTGCGCCGCCCAGTGCCAGGCGGATTGCGCGTGTCAATCGCCGAGAGTCGTTGTTCATTTGCCTTCCCGTCCAGAATGAAGAGAACGGCGGCTATTCTGCGCGTCTGTTGTCATAACGCAAATAGTGCATCTTCGATCTGTATTATGCGTTGTTTTTTTGCAACGAGTGCAGTCGGGTTGACCGGCAGCGGGTGCCGTCGGACGCCGCCCGGCGGACGCCGGCTGGCCTGCGGCCGCTCCGCAGATGACGGCCCGCGTCAGTAACGCGGGTCGTACATCTCCGCGCGGATTGCCTGCTCGAGGTCCTCGGGTCGTTCGATCGACGCGAGCCCATCGCGCAAGGCGATCTCCGCGACGTCCACGGCGATGCGTGCCGAAACGTCGCGCACGGCACTGAGCGGCGGGAACAGGCTGCCCTGGTCCAGGTCGGCCTGTGTCGTGCACCGCGCCAGCGTGCGCGCGGCCGCGAGGAACATCGTGTCCGTGACACGCGTTGCGCCGACGACCACGAGTGCCAGGCCCAGCCCGGGGAAGATGTATGAATTATTGCCCTGTCGCGGCACGAAATGCCGTCCGTCGGGCAACGTCACGGCGTCGAACGGGCTGCCCGAGGCGTAAAGCGCGCGGCCGTCCGACCATTGGTAGGCCTGCTGCGCCGTGCATTCGGCCTTGGAGGTCGGGTTCGACAGCGCGAAAATGATCGGCCGCTCGTTGATGCGCGACATCTCGCGCACCACGTCCTCGTCGAAGGTGCCCGGCGTGGCGCCCACGCCGATGATGGCCGTCGGCCGCAGTGCCTTGACGGCGCCAATGAAGTCGCTGACCGGTGCATGCACGTGTGCATAGGGTCGCTTGTGCTCGGCAAGGTCGCCGCGGCTCGCCACGACGAGTCCCTTCGAGTCGACCATCCAGCAGCGCGCGCGTGCGCTGGCTTCGTCGATCCCTTCCTCGCCCATGGCGTTCACGAGCAGGTCGGAGATGCCCGTCGCCGCTTCTCCGGCGCCGAGGCACAGGAACGTCTGCTCGGACATCGTCTTGCCCGTGACGCGCAGCGCGGACAGGATGCCGGCGACGGCCACCGAGGCCGTGCCCTGGATGTCGTCGTTGAAGCAACTGACCCGGTTGCGGTAACGGCGTAGCAGGCGGAATGCATTGTGGTTGGCGAAGTCCTCGAATTGCACGATCACGCCAGGAAACACTTCCTGCGTGGCGACGACGAACTCCTCGACCAGTTCGTCGTAGGCAGCACCGGTGATGCGGCGCTGGCGCAGGCCGAGGTAGAGGGGGTCCGCGAGCAGCGCCTCGTTGTTGGTACCCACGTCGAGCATCACGGGCAGGCACTTCCACGGGTGCAGGCCCGCGCACGCCGTGTACAGCGAAAGCTTGCCAATGGGAATGCCCATGCCGTTCGCGCCGAGATCGCCGAGGCCCAGGATGCGTTCGCCGTCGGTGACGACGATCATCGCCGCTTCGCGATGCGGCCAGTTGCGCATCACGTGCGACATGCGCCCGCGGTCCGCGGCCGAGACGAAGAGCCCGCGGGGACGTCGGTAGATGTGACCGAACTGCTGGCACGCCAGGCCGACCGTCGGCGTATAGATGATCGGCATCATCGTGTCGGCGTAATCCATCACGACGCGGAAGAACAGGGCTTCGTTCCGGTCGAGCAGGCTCGACAGCATGATGTACTTGGAGAGCGGGGTCTGCAGCCGGTAGAAGTTCTCGAGCACGCGTGCCAGTTGCTCGTCCTGGGTCGCGACCTGCGGCGGCAGCAGGCCACGCAACCCGAGCACGTCGCGTTCGTGGTCGGTGAAGGCGGTGCCCTTGTTCAGGGTCGGGTCACGCAGCAGCGCGGTGCCGCGCGGGTACCATTCGGGCAGGGGCGGAAGTGGACGGTTTGGCATCGGCGTGTCCGTGGTTCAGACACGCGCGATGCTAGTGGGCGGGCTGCGCCCGTCAACGCGGAAAAGTCCTTAGAGGGTTCGCCTCAGGAGGAGGCCTTCATCTGCGACTGGCAGTAATTCGGCAGGCCGACGCGGTCGATCAGCTGCAGCTGCGTCTCGAGGAAGTCGATGTGCTCCTCCTCGGACTCGAGGATGTCCTCGAGCAGCTCGCGGCTGACGTAGTCGCCGACCTTCTCGCAATGGACGATCGCAGCCTTGAGGTCCGGGTGGGCGATCAGCTCGAGCCTGAGGTCGCAGTCGAGCACTTCGCGCACGTCCTCGCCGATCATGAGCTTGCCGAGGCTCTGCAGGTTCGGCAGTCCTTCGAGGAACAGGATGCGTTCGATGAGCTTGTCGGCATGCTTCATCTCGTCGATCGACTCGTGTTGCGAGTGGTCGCCGAGCTGGTCGAGACCCCAGTTTTTCAGCATGCGCGCATGCAGGAAATACTGGTTGATTGCAGTC
>JBAVIQ010000578.1:0-1738 GCA_049687035.1 Steroidobacteraceae bacterium | reverse complement strand
GTGCCACGTTCCGGCGCCACGGCGAGTATTGCCTGGCACTCTTCGAGCGTCAGTGAATTCGGGTCACGGTCTTTCGGGATCTTGCCGTTCTTCTTGCCGTCGGTGATGTACGGGCCGTAGCGGCCGTTCAGCACCTGGATGCCGGCGTCGCCGAATTCCTTGATGATCCGGTTCGCCTCGACCGCCTGCTTTTCGCGGATGATCTCGAGCGCGCGCTCGAGCGTGACCGTGTACGGGTCGTCTTCTTTCTTGAGAGATGCGTACTTCTTGGCGCCGTACTGCACGTACGGGCCGAAGCGGCCCACCGCCACCTTGATCGGGTAGCCGTCCTCCCATGGCCCAAGCGTGCGTGGCAGCTGGAACAGCTCGAGCGCCAGGTCGAGCGTGAGGTCGTCCATGCGCTGGCCCGGCTTCAGGCTCGCGAACTTGGGCTTCTCTTCGTCGTCGCGCGTGCCGATCTGCGCAAACGCGCCGAAGCGACCATAACGCACGCTCACGGGACGACCAGAGACCGGGTCGGTGCCGAGCGCACGCTCCATCGCCACGTCCGAACGCGTGACGTTCTCTGAGACATCGTCGACCTGCTTCTTGAGATCGACCCAGAAACGTTCGAGCATCGGCAGCCAGTCTTCTTCGCCGCGCGAAATGTTGTCGAGTTCGTCTTCCATCGCAGCGGTGAAGCCGTAGTCGACGTAGCGCTCGAAATTGCCCGTGAGGAAGCGGCTCACGATCTTGCCGAGGTCGGTCGGGATGAAGCGCTTGTTCACCAGCTCGCAGTACTTCTTGTACAGCAGCGTCTGGATGATGCTGGCGTAGGTCGAAGGGCGGCCGATGCCATGCTCTTCGAGCGCCTTGACCAGGCTCGCTTCCGAGTAGCGCGGCGGCGGTTCGGTGAAGTGCTGTTCGGTGTCGATGGCGAGCAACCGCACCTTGTCGCCTATTTCGAGCGCGGGCAGTAAACGGTTCTCATCGTCGTCCGGGTTCAGCGACACGTCGTCGAAGCTTTCGCGGTAGACCGCGAGGAACCCCGGCGACAGCAATGTCGAGCCGTTGGCGCGGAACATGTTGCCAGGGCCGGCGGCGAGATCGACGGCGACCGTGTCGAACACGGCGGCCTCCATCTGGCTCGCGACCGCACGGCGCCAGATCAGCATGTAGAGCTTGTGCTCATCGGCTTCGATCTTGCCGGCGAGCTCTTCCGGTGTGCGTGCAGCCGACGTCGGTCGCACGCCTTCGTGCGCTTCCTGCGCGTTCTTCGACTTCGTCTTGTAGACGCGCGGAGTGTCGGGCAGGGCATCGGCGCCATACAACTTGCCGATGACGCTGCGGATCTCGCTGATCGCATCCGCGCCCAGGCTCACCGAGTCGGTACGCATGTAGGTGATGAGGCCGACCGGGCCTTCGCCGAAATCGACGCCTTCGTACAGGCGCTGCGCGAGGCGCATCGTGCGCTGCGCGCCGAAGCCAAGCTTGCGCGCGGCTTCCTGTTGCAGCGTGGAAGTCGTGAAAGGCGGCGAGGGGTTGCGCCGGCGCTGCTTCTTCTCGACGTTCGTGACGACCAGCGTGCCATTCGCATCGCGCTCGAGCTTCTGCTTTGCCGCCTCAGCTCCGCCCGCGTTCGTGACGGTGAACTGCTCGACCTTCTTGCCGCCGAGCTGCGTCAGCTTGGCTGTGAAATTCGCGGCGTCCTTCGCTGCCTGCGCGTCGATGGACCAGTATTCGCGCGGCTTGAACGCGA
>JBAVIQ010000577.1:0-1962 GCA_049687035.1 Steroidobacteraceae bacterium | reverse complement strand
TTCCTGCTGGATCTGCGGATCGAGTGCACCCGACATGCCGTTGCACGTCGTGCACGCGAACGCGACGACGCCGAAGCCGAGCTGCTCGAGTTCCGTGGTCAGCTGCGCTTCGTCGAGGTACAGCGCGACGGCCTTGGAACCGGGCGCCAGCGAACTCTTCACCCACGGCTTCCGCTCGAGGCCCAAACGGTTCGCGTTGCGAGCGAGGAGTCCCGCAGCAATCACGTTGCGCGGATTGCTGGTGTTGGTGCAGCTGGTGATCGCCGCAATGATCACGGCACCGTCGGGCATCTTGCCCGGCTCATCCGTCCACGTTCCTGCAATGCCCTTGGCAGCAAGGTCACTCGTCGCGACACGCGCATGCGGATTCGAGGGCCCAGCCATGTTGCGCACGACGCTCGACAGGTCGAACTGCAGGACGCGCTCGTACACGGCGGTCTGCAGGCCGTCTGCCCACAGTCCGGTGTGCTTCGCGTAGGTTTCGACCAGCTTGACCTGCGCGTCTTCGCGTCCGGTGAGCTTCAGGTAGGTAATTGTCTGCTCGTCGATGAAGAACATCGCCGCCGTGGCACCGTACTCCGGCGCCATGTTCGAGATCGTCGCACGGTCGCCCAGCGTCAGCGCGGAAGCACCTGCGCCGAAGAACTCGAGGTACGCCCCGACCACCTTCTGCTGGCGCAGGAACTCGGTCAGCGCCAGCACGATGTCGGTGGCGGTGATGCCGGGCTGCGGCTTGCCGGTGAGACGCACGCCAACGATGTCGGGCAGGCGCATCCACGATGCGCGGCCCAGCATGACGCTTTCAGCTTCGAGACCGCCGACGCCAACGGCGATCACGCCGAGCGCGTCGACGTGCGGTGTGTGACTGTCGGTGCCGACAAGCGTATCCGGGAAGGCGACGCCGTCCTGCGTGTGGATGACCGGCGACATTCGCTCCAGGTTGATCTGGTGCATGATCCCGTTGCCCGGCGGAATCACGTCGACGTTCTTGAACGCGAGCCTGGTCCAGTCAATAAAGTGAAAGCGATCCTCGTTGCGCCGGTCTTCGATCGCCCGGTTCTTCTCGAACGCATCGGGATCGAAGCCGCCGCACTCGACGGCGAGGGAATGGTCGACGATCAGCTGCACCGGCACCACGGGGTTGACCTTGGCCGGATCGCCGCCCTGCTCCGCGATCGCATCCCGCAGCCCCGCGAGGTCGACGAGCGCCGTCTGGCCGAGGATGTCGTGGCAGACGACGCGCGCTGGAAACCACGGGAAGTCGAGGTCGCGCTTGCGCTCGATCAACTGCCGGAGGGAGGCCTCGAGAATCGCCGGATCGCAGCGACGCACGAGGTTCTCGGCATGCACGCGCGCCGTGTACGACAGTTTGTCGTACGCGCCCGGCTCGATGGCGTCGACGGCAGCACGCGCGTCGAAGTAGTCGAGGGCAGTGCCGGGGAGCCGCTTGCGGTACGCAGTGTTCATGAGGAAGGGCAGGAAGTGGAGGAAGGGCAGGAAGGGGTTAGTCGGGACGAATACAGAGAGATCCGTGGGCAAGTGGGTCGTGGGCTGGAGTGTCCGGAAGCTTGCGAACTGCGCAACGATTCGAATGGCCGTAGCGGCCGGCCTTCTGACTAAGCCATTCCATCCCTTCCTGCCCTTCCTGTCCTTCCTCCACTTCCTGTCCTTCCTCCGCTTCCTCAGCCCCTTTCCTTGAGCGGCACGAACTTCCGGTCTTCCGGCCCCGTGTAGTTCGCGCTCGGCCGGATGATCTTGCCGTCGATGCGCTGCTCGATCACGTGCGCGCTCCAGCCTGCCGTGCGTGAGATCACGAACAGCGGCGTGAACATGGCTGTCGGCACCCCCATCATGTGATACGAGACCGCGCTGAACCAGTCGAGGTTCGGGAACATTTTCTTGATGTCCCACATGACGGTCTCGAGCCGCTCGGCGATATGGAACATCTTCAGGTCGCCCGCT
>JBAVIQ010000576.1:0-6434 GCA_049687035.1 Steroidobacteraceae bacterium | reverse complement strand
GCCGAGAGCAAGCCGTTCAACCAGTCGATCGGCTACATGGACCGGCTCGACTATGTCTCGATGACGTGCAACGAACACGCTTACGTGATGGCGATCGAGAAGCTGCTCGGCATCGAGGCGCCGGTTCGTGCCCAGTACATCCGCGTGATGTTCGACGAGATCACCCGCATCCTGAACCACTTGATGTGGCTCGGCGCGCACGGCCTCGACATCGGCGCGATGACGATGTTCCTGTATTGCTTCCGCGAACGCGAAGACCTGATGGACTGCTACGAAGCCGTCTCGGGCACGCGCATGCACGCGACGTATTACCGCCCGGGCGGCGTCTATCGCGACCTGCCCGACACGCTGCCGAAGTACCAGCCGTCGCGCTTCCGGAGCGCGAAGGAAATCAACCGGTTGAACGAGGCGCGCTCCGGCACGCTGCTCGACTTCATCGACGATTTCACGGCGCGCTTCCCGGCCGCGATCGACGAATACGAAACGCTGCTGACCGACAACCGCATCTGGAAGCAGCGCACGGTCAACATCGGCGTCGTGACGCCCGAGCGCGCGCTCAACCTGGGGTTCACCGGCCCGGTGCTGCGCGGCTCCGGCGTCGCGTGGGACCTGCGCAAGAAGCAGCCCTACGAAGTCTACGATCGCATGGATTTCGACATTCCCGTCGGCGTGAACGGCGACTGCTACGACCGCTACCTGGTCCGCGTCGAAGAGTTGCGCCAGTCGAATCGCATCGTCAAGCAGTGCGTCGACTGGCTCAGGCAGAACCCCGGCCCGGTCATGATCGACGATCACAAGATCGTGCCGCCGCGCCGCGAAGAGATGAAGGGCGACATGGAATCGCTGATCCATCACTTCAAGCTGTTCACCGAGGGTTTCTGCGTGCCGGTGGGCGAGTCCTATGCCGCAGTCGAGGCGCCGAAGGGCGAGTTCGGTATCTACCTCGTGTCGGACGGCGCCAACAAGCCGTACCGGCTCAAGTGCCGCGCGCCGGGCTTCCCGCACCTCGCGGCACTCGAGGAAATGACCACGGGCCACATGCTGGCGGACGTCGTGGCCGTGATCGGCACCCTCGACATCGTGTTCGGAGAGATCGACCGATGAGTGACTCCCACCCTCACGCGGACACCGGCGAGGCGCTCTCGACGCACGTGCGCGAAGAGATCGATCACTGGCTCACCAAGTTTCCGGCCGATCGCAAGCGCTCGGCGGTGATCGCCGCCCTGCATGCCGTACAGCACGAGAAGGGGCACCTGCCGCAGGCGTCGATGGATGCGGTGGCCGAGTATCTCGGCATCCCGCCGATCCAGGTCTACGAGGTCGCGTCGTTCTATTCGATGTTCGAGACCAGGCCCTGCGGCCGTCACCACATCTCGGTGTGCACCAATATCTCGTGCATGCTCTGCGGCGGCGAGGACATCCTCTCGCACCTCGAAAAGCGGCTCGGCATCAAGGTGGGTGAGAGCACCCCCGACGGCCGCTTCTACCTCAAGCAGGAAGAGGAATGCCTCGCAGCGTGCAACGGCGCGCCGATGATGATGGTCAACCACGTGTACTTCGAGCACCTGACGCCGGCGAAGGTCGATCAGATTCTCGACGATCACAAGTAGGCCGGAGTCCAACGCGTGGCCGACTGGAACGATTCGCTGAACCTCGTCTGCTTCGAGCCGCTCAGGTACGAGCGTTCGTGGGAGCTCGAGACTTACCTGAAGATCGGAGGTTACGACGCCTGGAAGAAGATCCTGGCGGAGAAGCCTCCGCGCGAGCAGGTCATCGAAGCGGTGAAGGCCTCGGGCCTGCGCGGTCGCGGTGGCGCCGGCTTCCCGACCGGCCTCAAGTGGTCGTTCATGCCGCGCAACGCCCCGATGCAGAAGTACATGGTCTGCAATTCGGACGAGAGCGAACCCGGAACCTGCCACGACCGCGACATCCTCCGTTACAACCCGCATGCACTGATCGAAGGCATGGCCATCGGCGGCTACTGCACCAACTCGTCGGTCGGGTACAACTACATCCGCGGCGAGTTCATGGCGGAACCGTTCCCGCGCTTCGAAGCCGCGGTCCAGGAAGCGTACGCCGCGGGCCTGCTGGGCAAGAACATCCAGGGGTCGGGCGTAGATTTCGACCTGTACTCGTTCATGGGCGCGGGCGCCTACATCTGCGGCGAAGAAACCGCGCTGCTCGAATCGCTCGAAGGCAAGCAGGGTCGGCCGCGCTTCAAGCCGCCGTTCCCTGCCAACTTCGGTCTCTTCGGCAAGCCGACGACGATCAACAACGCGCAGAGCTACGCCTCGGTGCCGACGATCCTGCGCAAGGGTCCGGAGTGGTTCGCGGGCCTTGGGCCTCCCAACTCCGGCGGCACGGTGATCTTTTCGGTCTCGGGCCATGTCGAAAGGCCCGGCAACTTCGAGGTGCCGCTCGGCATTCCGTTCCCGGCGCTGCTCGAGCTCGCGGGCGGTGTGTGGAAAGGCCGCAAGCTCAAGGCCGTGATTCCGGGCGGCTCGTCCGTGCCCGTGCTCAAGGCCGAAGCCATCATGGCCGCCAACATGGATTACGACTCGCTCAAGAAGGCGGGCTCGTCGCTCGGTTCGGCGGCCGTCATCGTCATGGACGAGACGACGTGCATGGTCCGCGTGCTCGAGCGTCTGTCGCGCTTCTATTACTCGGAGTCGTGCGGTCAGTGCACGCCGTGCCGCGAAGGCACCGGCTGGCTCAATCGCACGCTGAAGAGGATCCTGGCAGGGCAGGGCAAGCAGACCGACGTCGACATGCTGGTGGACGTCGCCAACAAGATCGAAGGCCATACCATCTGCGCGCTCGGCGATGCCGCCGCGTGGCCGGTGCAGAGCTTCGTCCGTCATTTCCGGCACGAGTTCGAATATTTCATCGAGCACGGCCACAGCATCGTCGCGGCGCGCGGTCGCGCAGCGTGATCAGGTCACCATGAGCGAAGAGCTGGTCAATATCGAAGTCGACGGCGTGCCGATGAAGGCGCGCAAGAACGCCATGGTCATCCAGGTCACGGATGCCAACGGCGTGTACATCCCGCGCTTCTGCTACCACGACAAGCTGAGCATCGCGGCCAATTGCCGCATGTGCCTGGTCGAGGTCGAGAAAGCACCGAAGCCGATGCCCGCCTGTGCAACGCCAGTCGCCGAGGGCATGAAGGTCTTCACGAAGTCGCCCAAGGCGATCTCGGCGCAGAAGGCGACGATGGAATTCCTGCTGATCAACCACCCGCTCGACTGCCCGATCTGCGACCAGGGCGGCGAGTGCGAATTGCAGGACCTCGCAATGGGATTCGGGCGCGACGTGTCGCGCTATGCCGAGCGCAAGCGCGTGTTCAAGGACGAGAACCTCGGCCCGCTCGTGTCCACCGACATGACACGCTGCATCCATTGCACGCGCTGCGTGCGGTTCGGCCAGGAAATCGCGGGCGCGCCGGCGCTCGGCACGATCGGCCGCGGCGAGCAGACGATGATCTCGACGTTCATCGAGCAGAGCATCGATCACGAGCTGTCGGCGAACATCATCGACCTGTGCCCGGTCGGCGCGTTGAACAACAAGCCGTACCGCTACCGCGCCCGTGCCTGGGAAATGACGCAGGTGCCGCTGGTGTCGCCGCACGATTGCGTCGGCACCAACCTGAGCGCGCACGTGCTGCGCGGCCGGGTCATGCGCATCGTGCCGCGCGCGAACGAAGCGATCAACGAATCCTGGATCGCCGACCGCGACCGTTTCAGTTACGAAGGCTTCTATGCGGCGGACCGCGCCGTGAAGCCGATGGTCAAGGAGGGCGGCGCCTGGCGCGTAGTCGACTGGGAAACCGCGCTCGAAGCAGCCGCCAGGGGCTTGCAGCGGGTCGTGCGCGAGGCCGGTCCGGCGCAGGTCGGCGTGCTCGCGTCGCCGATCGCTTCGCTCGAAGAACTCGCGCTCACGGCAAAGATCGCGCGCGCGATCGGTACGAACAACATCGACCACCGGCTGCGTCGCGTCGATTTCCGTGACCAGGCGAACGACCCGGTTGCACCGCTGCTCGGGTGCTCCATCGCCGGGATCGAGCAGGCCGCAGGCGTGCTGGTCGTGGGCTCGAACCTGCGCAAGGAAGTGCCGCTGATCGCGCATCGCGTCCGCCAGGGCGCCTTGCGCCGCGGCGCGAAGGTCTCGTTCATCAATCCGCGTGCATACGACGTGCGGTTCCCCGTCACGGCCAGCCTCGCCAGCAACGGGCTCGGCATGGCGCAGCACCTGGCCGCCGTGCTCGCCGCGTCGCTCAATGCACAGGGCAAGGCCGTGCCGTCGCACGTGGCGGCCGCGCTCGAAGGTGTCGCGCCGTCAGCTCAGCACGCAGCCGTGGCGGCAACACTGGTCGCGGGCGAACTGCGCCTGATCCTGCTCGGCGCGCTCGCGCAGTATCACGCTGCGTACTCTGAACTCCGTGCACTCGCGGCGGCGCTTGCGGACGCAACGGGTGCGAAACTCGGGTTCCTGCCTGAGGGCGGTAATGCGGTCGGAGCGGCCCTGGCCGGCGTTCTCCCGCATCGCGCCACGGGCGGTCGTGCAGTGGCCGCGCCTGGTCTGAACGCCGTCGAGATGCTCGCGGCGCGGCTCAAGGCGTACGTGCTCGTGGGCGGCATCGAATCCGCCGACCTCGTGCCTTCGTCGGCCATTGACTCGTCGTTGCGCAGCGCGGACTGCGTCGTAGCCATCACGCCGTACGCCAGCGAAGAAGTCCTGGCCAACGCGAGCGTGATCCTGCCGAGCGCGGTATTCGCGGAAACCTCGGGCACCTGGGTCAACGTCGAAGGGCGCTGGCAGAGTGTCGCGGGTGTGTCGAAGCCGGCCGGTGAAGCCCGACCTGCGTGGAAGATCCTGCGTGTGCTCGGCAACCTGCTCGGACTCGCCGGGTTCGAGTACGTCAGCTCCGAAGAAGTGCGTGATGAACTCCGCCATGAACTCGACACGTACAAGGACGGTATGGCCGCTGCGGCTGCGTTTGCGCCGGGTCGCCTGGCTGCCATGGACGTGACGCGCGAAGTCGCCATTTACGGTGTCGATGCCATCGTGCGCCGTTCCGCGCCGCTGCAAGCCACGGTGGATGGCCAGAAAGGCGCTGCCGGGGGTGCGGCATGACCGACACGATCGTCGCGATCTGGCTGTCACAGCCCGAGTGGCTGCGGACCACGCTGGTCAGCATCGGCCAGATCCTGGCGGTCACGATCACGGTGATCCTGTGCGTGGCCTACACGACGCTGGCCGAGCGCAAGGTCATCGGCTACATGCAGGTGCGCATCGGCCCGAACCGGGTGGGACCGTTCGGTCTGCTGCAGCCGTTCGCCGACGTCATCAAGCTGCTGCTGAAGGAAGTCGTCGTCCCGTCGCGCTCGAACCGCTACCTGTTCGTGGTGGCGCCGCTGTTGACGCTCACGCCTGCATTCGCTGCCTGGGCGGTGATGTCGCTGTGGCCGGGTTTTGCGATCGCGCACATCGATGCGGGCGTGCTCTACATCCTGGCGCTCGCGGGCTTCGGCGCCTACGGCATCATCCTCGCCGGCTGGGCCGCCAACTCCAAGTATGCGTTCCTCGGCGCCATGCGGTCGGCGGCGCAGATCGTCGCGTATGAAATCGCGATGGGTTTCGCACTGGTCGGCGTGGTGATGGCCGCTGGCACGCTCAACATCGGCAAGATCGTGGAATCGCAGGCGGGCGGGCCGGGCAGCTGGTACTGGCTCTGGCTGTTCCCGCTGATGGTCGTCTACTTCATCTCGGGTGTGGCCGAAACCAACCGCGCACCGTTCGACGTCGCGGAAGGCGAGTCGGAAATCGTCGCCGGTTTCCACGTCGAGTACTCAGGTATCGCGTTCGCGCTGTTCTTCCTCGCCGAATACGCCAACATGATCCTGATCTCGGCCTTGTCGGCCACGTTCTTCCTCGGCGGCTGGCTGTCACCGGTCGAGGGCTACCCGGTGCTCGGCGACATCGCGTTGCTCGCGGCGCCTGGCCTGCACTGGTTCATCCTCAAGACCTGCTTCTTCCTGTTCTGCTTCCTGTGGTTCCGCGCGACGTTCCCGCGGTACCGCTACGACCAGATCATGCGGCTCGGCTGGAAGGTGTTCATTCCGGTCACGCTGGTCTGGCTGTGCGCCGAGGCGGCGATGTGGATCTGCAAGATCGGGCCGTGGGCCGCGTGAGGTAGCGAGAGCGTGCGCAGCTTCATCAAGACATTCTTCCTCTGGGAACTGCTGCAGGGCCTGCGGGTGACGCTGCGCGCGTTCTTCGCGCCGAAGTTCACCATCCAGTACCCGGAGGAGAAGACCCCGCAGTCGCCGCGCTATCGCGGCCTGCATGCGCTGCGCCGTTACGCCAATGGCCAGGAGCGCTGCATCGCCTGCAAGCTCTGCGAGGCAGTCTGCCCGGCGCTCGCCATTACGATC
>JBAVIQ010000575.1:0-9658 GCA_049687035.1 Steroidobacteraceae bacterium | reverse complement strand
CTTCAGAGCGCCCCGACCGCACGCGCGAGCCGCAGCTGCGCAAGCCCGGCGTCCAGCGACGCGTCGTCCCGGTTCCTGAGCGCCTGCACCCGCAGCGACTCAGCTTGGAGCAGCTGCGTCTGCGTGCCCAAGCCCGCCGTGTAGCGTTCGCGGGCAATGCGCAGATTCTCGTCAGCCTGCTCCGCAGCCTGCGCGGTGACGATCACCCGCTGGCGCGACTCCTGGATGCCGAGGTATGCCTGCCGCACCTGCAACTCGATCTGGCTGGACGCGTCCGCGCGCTGCTGCTCCGTCGCGCGACGGTTGCGATCGAGCGCCGCCGCCCGCTTGCGCGACTGGCCGCCGTCGAACATCGCCCACTGCACGCCGATGCCTGCCATGCCGACCGTCTCGTCATCGAGGAACTGGTTCTCCAGGTACTGGTAACCACCGCTCAAGACGAATTGCGGCAGTACGCGCGAACGCTCGGTGCGTGCAAGCTGGCCGTAGGTCTCCGCCTGCGCGTCGAACGCGGCGAGTTCCGTGCGACGCGACTTCGCCTGCTCCACCAGCGCCGGCAGATCCTGCGCGAGCTCGGCGGGTACAGCGAGCGTCTCGCTCAACTCTACCGGCCGGTCGAGCGGCGCGCCCAGGCGACGGTTGTAGGAAGCCGCCGCGACTTCAGCCGCATTGGCCGCGCGCAATTCGTTCTGGCGCGAATCGGCCAGCGCCACCTGCACCGCGAGCAACTCGTTCTTCGGCACCAGCTCGCGCTCGAACATGCTGGTGGTATCGCGGGTCAGCGCCTCGAGCGTCTGCACGTTGCTGCTCGCGACACCGTGCGCCTTGCGGGCGCGCAGCACGCCGACATAGGCATCGGCCACGGCCAGCTTGACGTCGGACGTCGCCGCCGACACCTGCGCGCCGACACCACGCTCGCGTGCCTCGGCCGCCGCAATGCTCGAAGAGATGCGCCCACTCGTGAACAGCGGCACCGTGACGGTCGCCGAACCCATCAGGAAGTTGTCGTCCTTGAACAGTTCGGGGGGCGTGAGCGGCAGGCCGGTAAACGAAAAATCGAACGCGGGCGAGTCGTCGAGCTGGGTATAGGAGCCCCCTACGGCGACTGTCGGCCAGCGCTGCGCGCGCGCCGCCTGCGCCTCGAAGCCCGCAGCCTCGGCCTGGTTGCGCGCCGCCGCGAGCGAATGATCCTGCTGCAGGGCCAGCGCCCACGCATCCGTCAGCGTTTCGGCGCGTGCCACCCCGGCGGCGGCGCCCAACAGGACGAACGCGACGGGCCAACGCGGGATCATTCGGCTCCGGGTCATTGCTTCAGGGCCTCGATACCCAGTGTCTTGAGCACGTACTTCTCGTAGATCGGGGTGATCGATCCGGTCTGCACCTTGCGCAGGAAGTACTTCTCGAACGCGATCTTGGCCACGTGTACCCACTTGCCCTCGCGCGCCCAGGTGACGTTGCGTGGCGGGATCTGCGGCAGCGCAACGAACGCGGCGCCGGTGTCGCCGAAGTCCGCCAGGCAGATCGCGTTCCAGGTGCCCCGCGCTTCCGCCGTGCGACCGGCGATATCGGCCGCCACGTTCTCGCAGATCGCCGACACCATCGACTCGATCATGAAGCCCGTCTTCGGCGCGCCCGTCGGCACCGGTGTCACCTCGACCGGCGGAATGGCCACGCAGACGCCGGCCGAAAAGATGTTCGGATACTTCTTGCTGCGCTGGTGCTCGTCGATGAGGACGAAGCCGCGCGGATTGCAGAGGTCCGGGACTCCGGCCACAGCGTCGACGCCCTTGAACGCCGGCAGGATCATCGCGAACTTGAACGGCAGCTTGTGTTCCTTGCGTACCGCGCCGTCGTCGTTGAACTCGGTGGCATTGACCGTGCCGGGTTCGACCGACGTGACCTTCGCATTGGTGACCCACTGGATGTGGCGCTGGCGCAGGGTCGACTCCATGAGTCCCTTGCTGTCGCCCACGCCACCCAGGCCCATGTGGCCGATGTAAGGCTCCGACGTCACATACGTCATCGGCACTTTGTCGCGGATCTTGCGCCGGCGCAGGTCGGTGTCGAGGATCATCGCCATCTCGTAAGCGGGACCGAAGCAACTGGCGCTGCCTGCGGCGCCCACCACGATCGGGCCAGGGTTCTGCACGAACTCCTGGTACTGCTCCCAGGCGGCGAGTGCATGCGCCTGTGTACAGATGGACACCGTGTGGCCGTCTGGGCCCAGACCGGGCACTTCCTCGAAAGCGAGCTTCGGACCGGTCGTGATGGCGAGGTAGTCGTACGGCTCTTCAGTGCCGTCCTGGAAAACGAGCTTCGATGCAACCGCGTCGATCGTCCGCACCGACTTCGGCAGCCAGCGCACGTTCTTGTCGGCCAGCGGCCCGGCAAGTTCGACCCGCGTCTGCTCGGGCTTGCGCCAGCCGACGGCCACCCACGGATTCGACGGCGTGAACTCGAAGTATGGCGAGCTGCCGACCAGCGTCACCTGGTGCGCGGCGCCGAGCTTCTTCTTCATTTCGTATGCGCAGGCGACGCCACCGAGGCCGGCGCCAAGAACTACGACTTTTGCCATGACTGCATTCCCCCTGGCCGTCACGCGGCCTTGATCATGCGGTTGCGATAACTGAAATAGAGGATCGGGATCAGCACCAGCGTCAACACTGTCGAGACGAGGATGCCGAAGATCAGCGACACGGCGAGCCCGTTGAAGATGGGATCGTCGAGGATGAAGAACGCGCCGGTCATGGCGGCCACCGCGGTGAGCGCGATGGGCCGCGCACGCACGGCCGCCGAACGGATGACAGCGTCGGCCAGTTCCCGCCCTTGCGCCAGCTCGACGTTGATGAAGTCCACGAGCAGGATGGAGTTGCGGACGATGATGCCGGCAAGCGCGATCATCCCGATCATCGAAGTAGCCGTGAACTGCGCGCCCAGCAGCGCATGACCCGGCAACACACCGATGATCGTGAGCGGAATCGGCGCCATGATCACCAGCGGCACTGCGTATGAACCGAACTGTGCGACGACCAGCAGGTAAATCAGGATCAGGCCGACCGAGTATGCGAGTCCCATGTCGCGGAACGTCTCGAACGTGATCTGCCACTCGCCATCCCACTTGAGGCTCGGCCGATAGGGGTCGGCCGGCTGGCTGAAGAAGCGCTGCTCGAGTTCCGCGCCCGCGGGCAGCTGGCGCTTGAGCGCCCCGACCAGGTCGAACATGCCGTACAGCGGGCTGTCGGTCTCGCCGACGGAGTCCGCGGTGACGAAGGCAAGTGGCAACAGGTCCTTGTGATAGATCGCGTTGTCCCAGGGCTTGCGCTCGACGCTTGCGACTTCCGAGAGCGCGATGCTCGCGCCGCTGCGGGAGCGGACCTGCAGCGAGAGGACACTGGCCAGGTCGGCCTTGTCCGGCACGTCGAGTTCCAGCCGGACCGGGATCGGGTAGTTTTCGCGCCCGATCTGCACGTACGTGGCATCGAGGCCGCCGAGCCCCGCTGCCAGTACCTGCACGACCTCAGCCTGGCTCACGCCAAGCAATGCGGCCTTCTGCCGGTCGATGCGCACGACCAGGCGCGGGTTCGGCGCCTCGAGGCTGTCGTCCACGTCCACGATCTGCGGCTTGGTGTCGAACACCTTGCGGACTGCACGCGTCAGCTGCTGCTGCTCGCCGTAGAACGGACCGTAGATCTCGGCCACCAGCGGCGCCTGCACCGGCGGACCAGGCGGCACTTCGACGATCTTTACCGCTGCTCCGTACCTGCGGCCGATCTCGGCCAGCGCCGGACGCACCGCAAGCGCGATTTCGTGGCTCTTCCGGTCGCGGTGGTGCTTGTCCACCAGGTTGACCTGGATGTCGCCAAGCTCGTGGCCGGAGCGCAGGTAGTACTGCCGGACGAGGCCATTGAAATTGATCGGCGCCGACGTGCCGGCGTAGATCTGGTAGTCCGTCACTTCCGGCAGCTTGACGATCTCGGCCGCGAGTTCGTCCAGCATGCGGCCGGTCTCCTCGAGCGCGGTACCCTCGGGCATGTCGACGACGACCTGGAACTCCGACTTGTTGTCGAAGGGCAGCATCTTCATGACGACCCACTGCACGACGACCAGCGAGACGGCGACCAGGATCGCAGCCAGCGTGCCGAGGTAGAGCTTGTGCCGGCGGCGGCGCGCGTCGTCACCACGCAGGAATGGCGCGATGGTCCGCTCGAAGAAGCGCTGCAGGCGCGTGTCTTCGTCATGCCCGGCGGGATGCACGCCCGCGTGCGCGAGCATCCGCTTCGAGAACCACGGCGTGAATACCAGCGCGATGGCCAGCGAGATCAGCATCCCTAAGCTGGCGTTGATCGGGATCGGGCTCATGTACGGGCCCATCAGGCCGCTGACGAACGCCATCGGCAGCAGGGCTGCGATTACCGTGAACGTCGCCAGGATCGTCGGGCCGCCCACCTCGTCCACTGCGCGCGGGATGATCTGGCCCAGCGGGCCGCTGCCGAATCCCATGTGGCGGTGGATGTTCTCCACCACGACGATCGCGTCGTCCACCAGGATGCCAATCGAAAAAATGAGCGCGAACAGCGACACGCGGTTGATGGTGAAACCGTATGCCCAGGAGGCGAAAAGGGTCGCTGCCAGGGTGATCACGACGGCGGTGCCGACGACGATCGCCTCGCGCCAGCCGACGGTGAGCCACACGAGGAGCACCACGGAGGCCGTCGCGAACATCAGCTTCTGGATGAGTTTCACCGCCTTGTCGTTTGCGGTCTCGCCGTAGTTGCGCGTGACTGTCGTCTCCACTCCTTCGGGGATGTAGGAGCCGCGCAGCTGTTCGACCCGCTGCAGCACCGCATTGGTGACGTCGATGGCGTTCTCGCCGGGCTTCTTCGAGATCGCGAGCGTGACGGCAGGCGCCGTCCCGGCAAGGTCGATGCCCTTCTGCGCACCCGCCGGGCCGGCGCCGAACGTCACGTATTGCTCGGGCTGGTCGGGGCCGGCGGTGATGGTCGCGACGTCCTGCAGGTAGACCGGCCTGCCCTCGCGCACCGAGACGACCAGCTGCGCGACCTCGTCGCGGTCCGCGAGGAATTCGCCGGCCTGCACCGGCACGTTGCCGCCGTTTGCAACCAGCGAGCCCGCGTGCTGCACGACATTCGCAGCCCGCAGCGAGTCGGCGAGTTCACTCACGGTGAGGCCGTAGCCGGCGAGACGCTGCGGATCGAGGCTGACGTGCACCGTCTCGTCGGGGCCGCCGATGGTGTAGACGTTGCGCGTGCCCGGAACGCGCTTGACCTCGGCCTCGATGGCGTGGGCAACCTGCCTGAGCTCGTAGGCACCGCGCTGCGGATCCCTGGTCCAGAGCGTTACGCTCAGGATCGGCACGTCGTCGATGCCCTTCGGCTTGACCAGCGGCTGGAGGATGCCGACGTCGGCCGGACGCCAGTCCTGGTTGGAATAGATTGCGTTATAGAGCCTGACGATCGCGCTGGTCCGGTCCTCGCCGACTTCGAACTGCACGGTCAGCACCGCGGCACCGGGACGCGAGACGGAATAGATGTGCTTCACGCCGGAGATCTCGGCGAGGACCTTCTCCATCGGCGTGGCCACCAGGGTCTCGACCTGGTTGGCGCTTGCCCCGGGGGCGGGCACGATGACGTTCGCCATCGTGACGTTGATCTGAGGCTCTTCCTCGCGGGGCGTGACCAGCACGGCGAAAATGCCAAGCAACAAAGCCGAAAGCCCGAGCAGGGGCGTCAACTGGTTGTCGAGGAAGAACGCGGCGAGCCGGCCGCTGATGCCGAGCTTCTCAGTCATGCTGCGGCGCCGGTTGTCGTGCCTGGATACCTGCGGCCGTCGGATCTACCGCTACGCGATCGCCCGCGGCAAGCCCAGCCAGGATTTCGACCCGGTTACCGCTCGCGTGACCGAGCCTTACTTGCCGCAGCGCTACCCGGCCGTCTGGCGCGACGACGTAGACCGCACGCATCTCGCTGCGTTCGACGATCGCGGCACGCGGCACCAGCAAACGCTGCAGCTCACCGGTGACGAACCCGACCTTGACGAACATGCCTGGCGCGAGGCCCGGCAGGTCCTGCGGCAACTCGATCCGGGCGCGGAAGGTATTGGTCTGCGGCGCAGCGGACGGATAGAACGTGATGGCGGTGGATTCGATCCGCCGGCCATCCACGTACACGGCGGCCTTGTTCTGCGCGCGCACCTGCTCGACGATGCTCTGCGGAATCTCGACGATCACCCGCAGCGCATCGAGGGAAGCCCCGGCGAGTAATGGCGTGCCCGGTGCGACGGTCTCACCGACCTGCACGAATTTCTGCGTCACGACGCCCGCGTATGGCGCACGGATCTCGGTGTAGGACACGCCTTCCCGGGCCGCATCGAGCCCGGCCCGCGCCGCCACCAACCGTGCCGCGGCGGCGTCCCGCGCAGCCGTCGCCTCGTCGAGCGTGGCCTTGGCGACGACCTGGCGCGAATACATGTCGCGGATCCGGTCGTAGCGCGTCTGCGCCTCGCTCTCGCGGGCAGTGGCCTCCTTGAGCGCCGCCTGTGCCTGACTCAGACCCGCCACCTGCTCGGTGCTGCGCAGTCGCATCACGATCGTGCCGGCGGGCACGTAGTCGTTCACGTCCACCTTGATTTCGGTGACCCGGCCGGCTGTCTGCGCAGAGATGGTTGCCTGATGGACCGCCTCGACGGTGCCGTCGAGCATCCGCTCCATCATGCCGGGCTCCTCGCCGACCGTGATAGTCGCGAGCTTCGGCGCGGCGATTCCCGGCGCGCTCGGCACGGACAGGAGAAGCAATGCCGCCATCGCCGCCGCGGGATCAGTCCATCTCATTGCGTTCTCCGGCGGGAATCAGAATGCAGCGCCGGGGTGGACGCCGACCTTGCGCAGGATAAGAACCAGCGGGCAGGTACCCGTGAACGCAGACTGCAGCAGGTTGGCGCCGACGAAGGCGGTGAACCAGTACCAGTAGGAGCTGACGAAGTGGCCGAGCAGCAGGCTCAGGAGAACCATCGTGCCGGCGACTGCAAGCACTATTCTGTCGATACTCATTACAAGGACCTCCTCTGGTCTCAACGGCGGCCGTCGTCCACGACGCGGCCGGTCTGTAGATCGATGCGGATGGTCGGCAGTCCCGCGGCCTTCCAGGCCTGGATGCCGCCCGCGAGGTGCGTGAGCTGGCCGAAACCCGCTGCCTGCAGCTTGTGCGCGGCCATCAGCGAACGTTTGCCCGAACCGCACTGCAGGACCAGCTTGCGACCTTCCAGCGGGATGGCCTTCGGGTCGAAGGTCGAGAGCGGATAGAGCAGCGCACCGTGGATGCGCTCGGCGGCGTACTCGTTGACCTCGCGAACGTCGATGAGCAGGATTTCGCCGGCCTCAAACCAGGCGCGGACCTGTTCCGGCGTGGCATCGGTGACGTGGGTGGCGTGGTGAGTCATTGGAACCCTCAGGAAAAGTGGCTGGGGACTATTGCTGGCGTCAGAGGGGGCGGCCGACGACGTTGAGCGGCACGCGCAGGTAGCTCACGCCGTCCGCCTCGGGCGGCGGCAGCCGTCCGGCGCGGATGTTCACCTGCACGGCGGGGAGCAGCAGGTTCGGCACGTCGAGCGTCGCGTCACGTGTGCGGCGCATCTGCACGAAGGCGTCCTCGGTGACTCCATCGTGAAGGTGGATGTTGCCCGCACGCTGTTCCGCAACGGAACTCTCGCAGAGCGGCTCACGCCCACCGGGAGTGTAGTCGTGGCACACGAACACACGCGTTGCCGGCGGCAGCCGGTAGAGACGCTGCACGGAGCGATACAACTGCGTGGCGTCACCGCCGGGAAAGTCGCAGCGTGCGGTGCCGCCGTCCGGCATGAATACCG
The DNA here is from genome assembly GCA_049687035.1 of Steroidobacteraceae bacterium. GTDB lineage: Bacteria > Pseudomonadota > Gammaproteobacteria > Steroidobacterales > Steroidobacteraceae > RPQJ01. The sequence continues at coordinate 1,777 of JBAVIQ010000575.1, read as the reverse complement.
TGTCGCCGACGAACAAGGCATCGCCGACCTGGTAGGCAACGCTGTCGTTCGTGTGGCCCGGGACCGGGATCACCTGGATCTCCTGCTGGCCGAGCGGCAACCGCTCGTCGTCCGCCAGCAGCCGGTCGAAGTCGGTGCCGTCCGCGGCAAAGCCATCGCCGAGACCGAAGATACGCTTGAACGTCCGCTGCACGTCGAGCACGCCGCGGCCGATGGCGATGCTGCCACCCAAAGCCCTGCGTAAGTGCTGTGCTGCGGAAAGGTGATCCGCGTGCGCGTGCGTCTCGAGAATCCACAGCACGCTGGCGCCTGCGGCGCTGCAGTGCGCCACGACCTGGTCCGCACTCGCGGTGCCCGTACGCCCCGAACGCCAGTCATAGTCGAGCACCGGGTCGATCACGGCGGCAGCGCGCGTGCCGGGATCCATCACGACGTAGGTCCATGACCCCGTCGGCGGGTGGTGGAACGCTGAAACGACTGGTCGCATGAGCGGAGATCCTCGAATAGACCGCCAGAATATTAGCGTTTGCTAAATTAGTCAATTCTGCAGTATCATTCGCCACAGCCATCCGGAGACCATCGACATGCCGAGCGGCGCCCGACGCCCAGTAGCCCAAGGGGGGACACCCGGTCTCTCGCGCATCGACGAGATGCAACTGCACGCGGGCGAAGCGGCGCGAGTGCTCAAGGCTCTCGGCAACGAGCAGCGCCTGCTGATCCTGTGCAATCTTCTCGGCCGGCCGCTCTCCGTAGGCGAACTTAACGCACAGCTCGAACTGAGCCAATCCGCGCTTTCCCAGCATCTCGCGCTGTTGCGCGAGTCCGGCCTGGTAGTTACCCGCCGTGAGGCGCAATCCATCTTCTACTCGCTGCCGCCGGGTCCAGTCACCCGCATCATGGCGTTGCTGCAGGACATCTATTGCAGCGTCCCGCCCGCGCCGGAAGACCGCGAACCGGCACCGCGCGCGCCCTGCCAGCGATGATCGCCGTGCCGCCGGTCCCGGCACGAAGTCACTGACATTGCTCGTCGCGCTCCTCGGGGCTCTTGCGATCGGCCTCAGCCTCGGCCTGCTGGGGTCGGGCGGATCGATCCTCACCGTGCCGGTGCTGCACTACCTGCTGCACCAGCCGGAACAGGTGGCCATCGGTGGCTCGCTGCTGGTGGTCGGACTGATCGCCGCCGCCGCCTGCATCCCTTACGCGATGGCCCGCCAGGTGGACTGGCGCAACGTGCTGTGGTTCGGTCTGCCCGGCATGCTCGGTGCATGGCTGGGTGCGTCGCTGGCGCGTTGGGTGCCCGGCCCGGCGCAGCTCGTGCTGTTCGCGGTCGTGATGCTCGTCGCCGCGTGGCGCATGCTGCGGAGCGCTCCGGTCGCTGCTGGCGACCACGGATCACATCCCTTCGCCATCATCGCCGGCGGCGCGGCCGTCGGGGTGCTGAGCGGCCTGGTGGGGGTCGGCGGCGGATTCCTGATCGTGCCTGCCCTGGTACTGCTGGCCGGCGTACCCATGTCGAGTGCGGTCGGCACCAGCCTCGCCGTCATCGCCATGAATTCGTTCACCGGCTTTGGCAAGTACCAACAGGTGCTGGCAGCCAAGGGAATTGCACTCGACTGGCACGCACTGTTGTTGATCGCCGCTATCGGGGTGGTTGGCAGCCTCGCAGGCAACCGCCTCGGCCAGCGACTGCCGCAATCCTCGTTGCGCAGGTTGTTTGGAATCTTTCTCGTCGTGATGGGGCTCTTCGTCGCCGCCGACGCCGGGCCCAGGCTGATGC
>JBAVIQ010000574.1:0-3035 GCA_049687035.1 Steroidobacteraceae bacterium | reverse complement strand
GTGCCAAACCGGCCGGGCTACCGGCTGCGAGCGACATCGCCGCGGCCTTGCCCTTCAGGCGCGGACGGACGCCGTACACGACCATCGTCTTGCCGCGCGCGGTAAGCAGGCCCTGCTCCTCGAGCACTTTCAGCACGCGGCCCGCCATTTCGCGCGAGCAACCGACCAGGCGCGACAGCTCCTGCCGGCTGACCTTGATCTGCGTGCCTTCCGGGTGCGTCATTGCGTCCGGCTCGTTGCACAGGTCCATGATCGCGTGTGCGACCCGCCCCGTGACGTCGACGAAGGCGAGGTCGCCCAGCTTGCGGTTGGTGCGGTCGAGGCGGCTTGCCAGCTGCGTGGCCAGCTCGAACAGCAGGGTGGGGCTCTCGGCCGCGATCTGCCTGAAGCGCGGATAGGTCATCTCGGCAAGTTCGCACTGCGAACGCGTGCGCACCCAGGCGCTGCGGGCAGGCTGATCGTTGAAAAGGCCCATTTCGCCGAAGAACTGGCCCTTGTTCAGGTAGGCCAGCACCATCTCGTTGCCTTCCTCGTCTTCGATCAGGACTTCCACCGAGCCCTTGACGACGTAGTAGAGGACGTCGGGCACGTCGCCCGCGTGGATGAGCACCGTCTTGGACGGCACGGCTCGGATGCGGCAATAGCTCAGGAAGCGATTGATCGCGGGAATGTCGCTCAGGGGTCTGCCGCCGGTTTCCATGCTCCCTTCCTGTGTTAACGCCTGTTTATGTCAAAAGGCTGCGAAGCTTTTAATATAAAGCCGCGTCACGCCGCAAGTTTCGGTCAGAGCCGGTAGGCGGTGCGCGTCATCGCCCGGGCCGTCCGGCGCATCAATTCACGGACGGGCCGCGGTAATCCGACGGCGCCCCTGTTGCGCGCTTCGCCCGCGTGGCGGTCTTCGTCGGCCTTCATCTGCGCAACGATGCGCCGGGACCGCTCATCGCCCGGCGGCAGTTCGTGCAGGTGCGAGTCGAGGTGCTCGACCACCTGTTTCTCGGTTTCCTCGACGAACCCGAGACTGGTCCGGTCCCCGCTGAGGCCCGCCAGCGCGCCGATCGCGAACGAACCCGCGTACCAGACCGGGGCGAGCAGGCTGGTGCGGCTGTCGAGTTCCTTTACCCTGCGTTCGCACCATGCCAGGTGGTCGGTCTCGTCGCGCGCGGCAGCCAGCATCTGTTCCCGGACCTCCGGCTTGCGGGCTGTCGCCGCCTGTCCGTGGTACAGCGCCTGGGCTGCGATTTCCCCCGCATGATTCACGCGCATCAGCGCCGCCGCGTGCTTACGGGCGGCCGGGTCGTGGACCGTTTCCTGGATTCCCTCGTCCGGGAAGGGGCGGGCCGAGACGTTGGCGGCGGCCATGGTGCGCAGGCCACGGTCGATCTCCTGGATCAGGCGGTCGGCCAGGCTCATGCGGCGGGCCGGAACAGGGGGGTGGACGGGCATGGGGCTCATTATAGTGGTGTGCAGGGCCGATTCAGGGCGGACCGAACCGCTGAGTGACGTCCGATTCAGCCCCTGCTTTGCATTGGCCGAATCGCTGGGATAGAATTCGCGGCTCTCTGCACGGCAGACAGGGCCTGGAGCCTTTCCGATGACCACCGTTTTCGCACACCCCGAGAAGGTGCGGCGTGACTGGTTTGTGGTGGATGCGAGCGGCAAAACGCTCGGACGCCTCGCCACTCAGCTCGCCTTCCGACTCCGCGGCAAGCACAAGCCGCAGTACACGCCGCACGTCGATACCGGCGATCACATCATCGTGATCAATGCCGAGAAGATCGCCGTGACCGGCAACAAGCTCATGGACAAGGTGTACTACTGGCACACCGGCGCGATCGGCGGCATCAAGAGCCGCACGCTCGACAAGATGCTCGAACAGCATCCCGAGCGCGTGATCGAACTCGCGGTCAAGGGCATGCTGCCCAAGAATCCGCTTGGCCGCGCCATGTTCAAGAAGCTGCACGTGGTCACGGGCGACAAGCACGCCCACGCCGCGCAGCAGCCGAAGCCGCTCGATATCTGAGGCCTGACAGCACATGCCTGCAAACACCAACTACGGCACCGGCCGCCGCAAGTCCTCCACGGCGCGGGTTCACCTGCGCCCGGGCACCGGAAAGATCAACATCAACGGCCGCACGATCGAAGAATTCTTCGGCCGCACGACGTCGCGCATGATCGTGCGCCAGCCGCTCGAAACAGTGCAGATGGCCGACCGCTTCGACGTGGTCGCCAACGTTGCCGGCGGCGGCATGACCGGCCAGGCCGGCGCGATCCGTCACGGCATTACGCGCGCGCTGATGGAATACGACGAAGCGTTCCGCAAGCCGCTGCGCACCGCCGGTTTCGTGACGCGCGATGCGCGCGAAGTCGAGCGCAAGAAGGTCGGCTTCCGCAAGGCACGGCGCGGAACACAGTTCTCCAAGCGCTAACCAGCGCGCGGGTGCAGGCAGCGGTCAGGGCGCTGCTTGCAAGTATCCCCGCAACGGTTCCTTTGGGGGATCGTCTAGCGGTAGGACTACGGACTCTGACTCCGTCAACCTAGGTTCGAATCCTAGTCCCCCAGCCAACAAAAACAGCCAGTTAGCGAGCAATCACTAACTGGCTGTTTTGTTTTTGTAGCATTCCAGTCGCATGGACTTCTTTCCATGCGCCCAACCCCCAGCGCAAGCGGGCCTTGAAATCTGACGCCGTGCCCTCACGATTCGCCGGTAAGAGCCGCAGTGGTTTGAGGGTGACCTAAGGCGCTATTAAATTCTGGGAACCCTCGGCGCTGGCCTAATGCGCGAGGCGGCTACCGTAAGGGACCCCGCGCAAGAGACTAGGAGGGATGCGATGAAAATCGCTCTGTTCTGTCTCGAAGCCAGTAGGGACGACTTCGGGCGCTTGCGCCTTCGGTTCGCCCTTTGCGTCGTAATGACGCAAAAGGTGGCTTCGGAGACGCTTCCGGCCGCGGTCTAGCCCGCGGGAAGGGGCGGTGCTTGTGGCCGCCCTTTTCTTTTGTCCGCTCGCGAATAACCATCCGTGGGTTCGAATACCAC
>JBAVIQ010000573.1:0-6290 GCA_049687035.1 Steroidobacteraceae bacterium | reverse complement strand
GTCGTGGTTGCGGGTTTCGCTGCCGGCCGTTGCCGCAGCCAGTCGCTGTAGCCGCCCACGTACTCGCGCCAGCGGCCGTCGCCCAGCGGCGCAAGCACCTGGGTCACCACGTTGTCGAGGAACGTGCGGTCGTGGCTCACCAGCAGCAGCGTGCCGGAGTAGTCCTGCAGCGTCTGCTCCAGCAGCTCGAGCGATTCGATGTCGAGGTCGTTGGTGGGTTCGTCCATGACCAGCACGTTCGCCGGCCGTGCGAAGAGCCGCGCCAGCAGCAGCCGGTTGCGCTCGCCACCGGAGAGCATGCGCACCGGCGATTCCGCGCGCTGCGCTGGAAACAGGAAGTCGCCGAGATAGCTGATCACGTGCCGGCGCTGCTCGCCTTCGCCGACCCAGTCGGAGTTCGGGCTGACGGTGCCTGCCACCGTGGCGTCCAGGTCGAGCTGCGCGCGCAGCTGGTCGAAGTAGGCGACGCTGATCTGCGAGCCGAACCTCACTTCGCCAGCGTCGGGTTCCAGCGTGCCCAGGATGAGCTTGAGCAGCGTCGACTTGCCTGCGCCGTTCGGGCCGATGAGTCCGAGGCGGTCGCCGCGCATCACGCGCAGATCGAGGTCACGCACCACGGCACGGCCGTCGAAGGCCTTGGTGACGTTGCGCAATTCCGCGACCAGCTTGCCCGAGCGTTCAACGGAATCCACGTTGAGTTTCACGTTGCCCAGCCGCTCGCGCCGCGCATCGCGCTCGCGCCGCAATTGCTCGAGCCGCTTGACGCGACCTTCGTTGCGCGTGCGTCGAGCCTCGACGCCTTTCCGGATCCAGACTTCTTCCTGCGCCCAGAACTTGTCGAACTTGCGGTTGAGCACGGCTTCTTCGGCCAGTTGCTCCGCCTTGCGCCGCTCATAGGCGGCGAAGTTTCCCGGGTACGAACGCAGCATGCCGCGATCGAGCTCCACGATGCGGGTGGCGACGCGGTCGAGGAAAGAACGGTCGTGCGTGACGACGATGGCCGCCGGGCTGCCTGCGATCAGCAGATCTTCGAGCCGTTCGAGGCCGTCGATGTCGAGGTGGTTCGTGGGTTCGTCCAGCAGCATCACGTCGGGCTCGAGGGCAAACGCGCCCGCCAGCGCGGCACGCTTGCGTTCGCCCCCCGAGAGGCCCGCGGTGGTCGCCGTGCCTTCCAGCCCGAAACGATGCAGGTACTCGACGATGCGCGCGTCGACGCGCCAGCGCACGCGATCGTCGTCGATCGAGTCCAGTTCGGCCCAGAGCGCAAGGGATTCCCGCAGGCTCGGCGCGGCCGGCAGCTCGGGTTCCTGGCGGATCGATACCACGCGCACCCCGCTGGACTTCTGCATCTCGCCGTCGTCGAGCGCGATGCGGCCGGCGATCACCTCCAGCAGCGACGACTTGCCGGTACCGTTGCGGCCGATCAGCCCGACACGTTCGCCCGGCTCGAGACTGAACTCGGCGCGGTCGAGGAGTGGGTGTGTGCCGAACGCGAGTTCGGCGTTGAGAAGGTTCAGCAGCGGCATGAGGGGCGCGAGCATCGCACAGCGCGGTGCGCCCGGACAGGCCGCGCGGGCTGTGTCCTTCACCGGGCCGCTGGTCACGGCGGTTGCGCAAATGCAGCGTTTGCTACGCGCAAACCCTCATGAATTGCTGCGCTGCTTGCTGTTGTCATCCGGCAGCCGCAACAGTTTCGAGGGGCAGGCGGGCCGCGAGCCGAATCCGGAAGCGCATTCAAATCTGGGGTCGGTGAGCCCCGGGGTGACAACATGGGCGATCGTCTCGCCCGTCTCGAGTCTACCGTCGAGCAACTGCGGTTGACCGTCGAATCGCTGCAGCAGCGGATCGACGTGCTGGAAGCGGCGCCCCCTGCTGTTGCGCCCCCCGCAGCCGGTGCTCGTGACGGAGGGCCGGCGCAACCACTGCCGATTTCCGGGTCACCTGTCTTGGCCAGACGGGACCCGTACGATCCGATCGCCGTCCTCTCGCTGGTCGGCCGGGTCTTTCTCGTTCTCGCCGGCGGATTCTTTCTGCGTGCGATGACGGAAGCGGACCTGCTGTCGCCGCAGGTCGGCATCGCCCTGGCGTTCGCATACGGACTGATCTGGATCTTCTTCGCCGACCGCGCGGGTCGACTTGGACTGATACCAAGCGGCGCGGCCTATGCCCTTGCGGCGGCCATGGTCGTGTTCCCGCTGCTGGTCGAGGCGACGACCCGGTTCAAGGTGCTGACTGGTGCGGGCAGCGCCATGGTGCTGGCGATCCTGACCGCTGCCATGCTGTTCATCGGCTGGCGCCGGCGCCAGCGCGCCATCGCGTGGGTTGCGATCCTGGCAGCGCTGCCGACCAGCCTCGTGCTGCTGGCCAAGACCGGTGTCATCGTGCCGTTCGCGGTATACATGGTCGCCCTCGGGGTGGCGACCTTGTGGCTGGGCTACGCGCGTGGCTGGACGGGAATCTGCTGGCCGACGGCGCTTGTGGCGGACGTCGTCGTCGTTGGCGTGACGATGCGTGCACTGTCGCCAGAACACCTCGACACGCACCGCGTCGCCTCCGTGCTGCAGTGGTCACTGCTCACCGCATATTTCTTCAGCGTCGCGATCCGGACGCTCATCCGCGGTCGCAACGTCGCCCTGTTCGAGGTCGTGCAAGTAGCGGCCGCGCTTGTCATCGCGTTCGTCGGGACCAGCGTCCTGACGCAGGCAACCGGGGTACTGCCTGCGGCCATCGGGGTGATCAGCCTGGCCATCGGGGCGGCGTGCTACTTCGTGACGTTCGTGTTCATCGAAGGACACGAGAACCTCGAGCGGAACCTGTATTTCTACTCGACGCTCGCGCTCATGCTGGTCCTCGCCGGCTTCGTGCTCGCGGTTCGCGAGCACTGGGTCGCCGTGGTATTCGCAGCGCTCGGGGTGGTTGCCGCCGTACTGTGGTCGCGCACCGGGCGCCTCTACCTTCTGCTCCATGGCGCGGTCTACATCGTCGCGGCCGGCTTCCCGTCCCAGGCGCTGCAATACGGTGCCTGGGCGCTGGCGGCCAGTCCCGTCGGGCCCTGGCTGCTGCCCAGCGCCGTGATGCTCGTCATGCTGGTAGCGGGCGCGGTGTCGGCGTGGTTTGCAGCGGCGCGTCCGGTGCCCGAGGGCGGCGTGCTCGCCAGCGGGCTCAGACTCGTCATCGTCGTGGCCTGCGTCTGGGTCGCCTGTGGTGCGGTCATTGGCGCGCTGGCGCCAGCCGTAGCCGGGCTGGCCGATCGCAGCGTGGACCTCGGTGCGCTCGCCACGTTGCGCACCGCCGTGCTCGCCGTGGCTGTGCTGGTGATCGCGTGGGCCAGCCGTCAGGCGAAGTTCCGCGAGTGGGCGTGGCTGGTCTACCCGCTGCTGGTCGTGATCGGCCTGAAAATGATTGTGCAGGATTTCAAGTTTTCACGGCCCGCGACGCTGTTCATCGCGCTGGCCCTCTACGGTGCTGCGCTCATCATCGCACCGCGCCTGCGCAAGGCCCGCGAGCAGGTCCGCGTGACCGCGGGCACATCTCAAGCAATCGGGGGATGATCCGTGAAATTACCTGAGCAGGTGACGCGTCTCGGTATCGTCATCGCAGTCATCGTGGCGGTCGTCCTGTTGCTGCGCCTGGTGATCCTGCCGGAGACGCTGTTCTCCGCGCGACCGCACCAGGCGGCCGCAGCCGTGCGGGAGATGGCAAAGCCGCTGCGCCACGCCGGCGTCGCGGTGTGCCGGGAGTGCCACGCGGAGCAGTTCGAGCTCAAGTACGGCGGCAAGCACCGCAACATCGGTTGCGAGAATTGCCATGGTCCCGCGGCGAGCCATGCGGCGGACGAGAACGCCGCGAAGCCCCCGCTGCCGCGCGAGCGGGAAGCCTGCCTCGCCTGCCACGGCTACGATTCTTCGCGACCTAACGGCTTCCCGCAGGTCGATCCGCTCGAGCACAGGCCGCGCAAGAAGTGCGTCTCCTGCCACGATCCACACGATCCAGTGCCGCCGAAGGTGCCGACGGAATGCACGGGTTGTCACGGTCGCATCGAGCACACGAAGGCCATGTCCTCGCACGCGCTGCTGCCTTGCGCGAGCTGTCACGCGGTCGACGAGCGGCACATGACGGAGCCCCGCCTGGCCCTGCCGACCAAGCCTGACAGCCGTGAAGTCTGCGGGCGGTGCCACGTGCCCGGCGCGACCGATCCGGCGGCGTCGAAAGTCACCGTCGACCTGGCTGCGCACGGCGGCACGTACGTCTGCTGGGAGTGCCATTACGCTCATCTGCCCGAGGGACGGAAATGAACAAGCGCGAGTTCCTCAAGGACGCGATCCTCTTCTTCCCGGCTGCGGCAACGCTGCAGGCTCTTGCGCCTGCGGCCGAAGGCAAGGCTGAGCCCGCGAAGACCCCGGCGGACTACGATGCCACGAAGCACTGGTACGGCATGGGCATAGACGTCGAGAAGTGCATCGGCTGCAATCGCTGCGTCGAGGCATGCAAGGCGGAGAACGATGTGCCCGCTGAGCCGTTCTTCTTCCGCACCTGGATCGAGCGCTACCAGATACACGAGAACGGCGAGACCAGGGTCGAGTGCATCAGCACGCGCGCCGGGCTGCCAGAGCAGGCCCCGCCGGAAGACCCGACCGTCGTGCGCACGTTCTTCGTGCCCAAGCTCTGCAACCAGTGCGCGCACCCGCCCTGCGTGCAGGTCTGCCCCGTGGGTGCGACCTTCCAGACGCAGGACGGCGTCGTCCTGGTGGATGAGAAGCGCTGCATCGGCTGCCGCTACTGCATCCAGGCCTGTCCTTACGGGGCGCGGTATTTGAATCCACGGACGAAGACGGCAGACAAGTGCACGTTCTGCTACCACCGTGTGACCGAGGGCCTGCTGCCAGCGTGTGTCGAGGTCTGCCCGACGGAGGCCAGGATCTTCGGTGACCTGAAGGGCAAGGCTGATCGCCTGGTGCGCTTCCACCGCGTGAACCAGATCAGCGTCCTGAAGCCGGACCTGAACACCGAGCCGAAGGTGCTCTACGCCCAGCTCGACGGAGAAGTGCGATGAGCGGCGCGATTCCCGACAGTCTGAACGAGCAGCTGAGCCACCAGTTGAGCCAGGTGGTGGGGTTCATCTACCCGAACGAGGTCGAGACGCAGTGGGCGATCCTGATCGTCGTGTATCCCTACCTGACGGGCATCGTGGCGGGCGCCTTCATCCTCGCCTCGCTGGTCAAGGTGTTCAATGTCGTCGAGGTGCAGCCGATCTACCGGCTGGCCTTGCTCACGGCCCTCTCGTTCATGCTGGTCGCCGGGATGCCGCTGCAACTGCACCTCGGCCATCCCGAGCGCGCGTACGAGATCTTCTTCACGCCGCAGCCAACGTCGGCGATGGCCATGTTCGGCTTCGTGTACCTCTGGTACCTGCTCGGCATCCTGCTGATCGAGATCTGGTTCGAATACCGGCACCAGCTGGTGCTGATGGCGCAGCAGTCGCGCGGACTGCTGAAGGGGATCTATGGTGCCTTGTCGCTGTACTCGAAGGACGTGAGTCCCGAGGCGCTGGCGTTCGACCACAAGGCGAGCAAGCTGATCACGATCGTCGGCATTCCCTCGGCATTCCTGCTGCATGGCTACGTCGGCTTCATCTTCGGCTCGGTCAAGGCGAACCCCTGGTGGGGCAGCGTCCTCATGCCGATCGTGTTCCTCATGTCTGCCATCGTGTCGGGCATCGCCATGGTCATGTTCCTGTACATCCTGTTGAGTCTCGTGCGCAACGAGAAGCTCGACATGCGCTGCCTGGACAAGATCGGGCTGTTCCTGCTCGTCGCGATCATCGTCGACTTCGCGCTCGAGGCGCTCGACTACATCCACCGCCTGTACCAGAGTGAGGAGTCCATCGGGATTCTCACGCAGCTGGTCTCGTCCAAGCTGTTCCTGAGCCTGGTCGTCGTGCAGTTGCTGCTCGGCATGCTGCTGCCCCTGCTCATCCTGGTGCTGGTGCGCAGCGTTCGCTTCAACGAGGAGCTGCGCAAGCTGCTGTACTTCACGACCTCGCTGCTGATCCTGCTTGGAATCTTCAGCATGCGCTGGAACGTGGTCATCGGCGGCCAGCTGTACTCGAAGAGCCTGCGCGGCCTCATGGCCTACAAGATGGAGATCACGGGCATCGAGAGCCTGCTGACGGCCCTGGCGCTGCTCGCGCTGCCCTTCATCATCCTGACCGTGCTGTTCCGGCTGTTGCCGCCACGGTGGATGGACAATCACGCTTCGGCCGCCGCGAGTTGACGCGCACGCGGTCGGTG
>JBAVIQ010000572.1:0-2924 GCA_049687035.1 Steroidobacteraceae bacterium | reverse complement strand
CCCGGGACCGATCCGGCTCAAGGAAATGGTCGACGCAGGGGCATTCGGACGAATCATCGGCGTGCAGGCGGAGATCGGCGAATACCTGCCGAATTGGCATCGATATGAAGACTATCGACAGATGTACGCCGCCCGCCAGGATCTTGGCGGAGGCGTGATCCTGTCGCAGATCCACGAAATGGACCTGATCTGCTGGCTTTTCGGTCTTCCAAGGAGAATCCTCTGCATGGGCGGTCATTTGAGCGGCCTGGATGTGAACGTCGAGGACTCGGCGTCGTCGCTGATGCAATCCGACGGACCCCAAGGCCGGTTCCCCATCGTTCTGCACCAGGACTTCGTGCAACGACCGCCCGTCCGGACGTTCAAGGTCGTCGGCGACGCCGGCATCGCACGACTTGATCTCATCGCAAATCGACTGATGACGTACGGTGCAGAGGGCGAGGCAGTGATAGACCATGCGTTTCCGGGATTCAGCCGCAACGATATGTTCATGGATCAGGCGCGCCACTTGCTGGACTGCATCCAGCTTGGCACGCCACCCAAGGTGGACCTGCCCACCGGTATCCTGAGTCTCCGGCTCGCCCTGGCTGCCAAAGAGTCTCTCGAAAGCGGCAAGACCGTAGAACTTCACGGTGGTGACTAGACATGTCGCAGCACACGGGACAATTCGATCTGTTCAGCCTCGAGGACAGGGTCGCCATCGTGACCGGTGGCGGCGGAATGCTTGGCTATCAGCACGCTGCGACCATTGCCGGACTGGGCGGCAATGTCGTCCTGCTCGACATCGATGAGAAGGCTCTAGACACGAACGCAGGTCGCCTGAGTTCGGAGTTCGGCGACCGGATACTGGCGCTGAACACCGACGTGACGCGCGTGGAGTCTGTGCAGGCAAGCCTGGGCCAGGCACTCGGTCGCTTCAACCGAGTCGACATACTGCTGAACAATGCCGCCCGGAACCCGAAGTTCGAGGAGTCCGCGAGCACGAACTTCTCGCGCCTGGAGAATTTTCCCGCCGATCAATGGCACCTGGATATCGACGTCTGCCTGGGGGGCGCATTCAATTGCTGCAAGGTCTTCGGCGGGCACATGGCGCAATCCGGTCGCGGCGGCGTGATCGTGAACATCGCCTCGGACCTGGGGGTCATCGCGCCCGATCAGCGCATCTATCGAGTAACCGATCGACCGGACCACCTGCAGCCCGTCAAACCGGTCACGTACTCCGTGGTCAAGCACGGCCTGATCGGGCTCACGAAATACATTGCAACGTACTGGTGCGAACAGAAGGTCAGGTGCAATGCGCTCTCACCCGGTGGCGTCTACACGGGACAGAATGACGTCTTCGTCAGCAACCTGGCGCGTTTGATTCCTTTGGGCAGAATGGCCATGCCCGACGAATACCGCGGCGCGGTCGCCTTTCTCTGCTCGGATGCATCCAGCTACATGAATGGCGCCAATCTGATCGTCGACGGAGGCCGGAGTGCCTGGTGACGAAGAGAGCGCAGCATGCGGGAAAGGTCCCGTACCGCCGAGGCGCTGCTCCAGTATGCCCACTGCCCGCTTAGGATGCCGATCTTGAAGACAGATTGCGATCTGCTGGAACAAGCAAGGAAATCCCCACGTATCGCAACGCACTGCGTTTGTTGCGGCGGCGGCGGCCTGGCGAAGTCTCCCGCGATCCTGATGCCCTTCGTCGCAAAGCGAGCCTTCGGATGGGAACCTGTCGAGATCACCGCAGCCTGGGGATTGCGCGACATCAGGTGTGGCAACGCCTACCCTCTCTGCAATTCAGTACGATGCCCGCGCTGTGGCCTCGTGTTTCTGGATATTCGATTCAGCGACTCGGAGATGGCCGCCCTGTACGCGGGCTACCGGGGGCCGGAGTACACCGCGCAGCGGGAGCACTTCGAACCCGGTTACGCGAGACGCGCCGTGGTGATCGCGGATGGAGCGACCCATACCGGGCAAGTAGAGGCATTTCTCTCGGCTCATGTCGGCGCGCTCCCTCGCGTCCTCGATTGGGGCGGCGACACGGGCAAGAACACGCCCTTCCGTTCCGACTGCAGCTTGCTGCATATTTTTGACATTTCCGCCCAGCGGGTCATACCGGGCGCCGTTAGCGTCGACAAAGACACCGTCGCTTCGACACATTACGACCTGATCGTGCTGAGCCATGTCCTCGAGCATGTGCCGTTTCCCGCATCGACCATCAGCGAGATCGTCTCGATCATGGCGCGCAACACCATCCTGTACATCGAGGTTCCGTACGAGGACTTGATGCGCGAGGCTCAGGACGCCACGGATCTCCACGCTCGGAAGAGATACTGGCACGAGCACGTCAATTTCTTCACGCGCGACTCGCTCAGCGCCCTGATCGCAAACTGCGGCCTTCGAGTGGTCGATATGCAGTCGATCGAGGCTGAGGGCGGGGCCAAGAGATGGCACCTTTGGTCCCTGGCGTGCATGCTGCATACGGTGCCCCCTTGAGTGGCAGGAGCAACCCGGACACGGTTGAGCTGCATGCGTCTGGCGGGAATACAGCAGTTACTCAGGAGCAACGAACATGCCCCTCTTGAGCGTCGTTACTGGCTGCTATAACGAGCGCGACAACGTTGTCGAGTTGTACGAGAGGGTCCGCCGCGTGTTTGCGCAGAGCCTTCCGGGCATCGATTTCGAGATGATCTTCATCGACAACGCATCGACGGACGACACCGTCGGCTTGCTCAGGGAACTGGCTGCCCGGGATCGCCGCGTCAAGGTCATCGTCAACAATCGCAACTTCGGCGCGGTCCGCTCGGGCTACCACGGATTGCTGCAGGCCCGAGGGGATGCAGTGATCGGGATGGCATCCGATCTCCAGGACCCGCCGGAAATGATTCCGCAGTTCGTTGCAAAGTGGCGAGAGGGCTACAAGATCGTGCTGGCCC
>JBAVIQ010000571.1:0-2468 GCA_049687035.1 Steroidobacteraceae bacterium | reverse complement strand
GCGGCAACCGGCGCGACCGCAGCCTTCACCGACGCGTGCTTCGCGGGTGCGGACTTGGCCGACACCACGGGCTTGCGGCCCGCCTTCACCGGTGCAGCAGCAGCGCCCTTGCGCTGGAGGGTCACCGGCTTGACGGCCTTGGCGGGCTTGGCCGCAGGCTTCGTCGCCTTCTTCACCACGGGCCTGGCCTTGGCGGGCGCCGCTGCCTTCTTGGTCAGCGTAGCCTTGGCCTTGACCGCCGATGCGGACTTGCGGGCGGGAAGCTTCTTGACCGGTTTGCGTGCCGTCGTCTTGCTCAAGATGGAACGCCTCACGGAGGGTCTAAAAAAGAGCGGAATTCTACCATGCCGGGGGAAAGCCGCGCGCGACTATCGAGGGACTTCCGGGGGCTTGCGAGCCGCCGGGCTCCGGGCCCGGAGCAGCCTCTGCAATTCCAGCTTTTCGGCATCGTCCAGCGACGAATCCCGGGCCTTGGCCATCAGTTCGTCGAGCCGCCGGACCGGGGATTCCTCGGTGATCAGACGGTTCAGGGCCGATCTCAGTTCCGCGGCTGCGCCCGCGGCATCCGGTGCCAGGCAGACCGCCGAAGCCAGCTTGGCCAGCGAACCCTGTTCGGGCCGGTCGCGCCAACGCTCCAGGACCGCCGCAGTACTGGCGGGAGGGTCTTCCCGCAGCTGGGTCAGCATCTCCGCCAGCAGCGCAATTCCGGGCCGGTCGATGACCGCCACGGCGTCGATCTGCTGTCCGCTGATGGCCGTCGCGGCGGCCGGGTGGTGCACCAACAGCATGACTGCCTGCCGGACCAGGTTGCCGCGGCCCGGGGCGGAGGTATGCGAGGCTCCGAACCGTGCGCCGCCAAGTCCACTTGGGCGCTCGTAACCGCTTGAATTTCTTTCTGAATATAGGCCGCTTGACGAGGTTGGGGCGCGCGTTTGTCCGGCGCCGGCCGGCGCGTCCTGGGCACCGCCACCCAGCAGCTCATTGAGGCGGGCAGGGGGCATACCAACCACTGCGGCCAGCTGGTTGACCAGTAACTCGCGGTAAACGTCGGACGGAATCTTGCGCACCAGCGGCCGCGCCAACTCCACCAGCTTGGCCCGGCCGTCGACGCTGCCGGTCTCGACCCGCGACGACAATTCACGGATCAGGTACTCGGAGAGCGGCATCGCCTCGGCGAGGCGCGCCTCGAATGCTTCCTTGCCCTCTTCGCGCACGAGCGTGTCGGGGTCGTGGCCGTCCGGCAGGAACAGGAACCGCACCTGCCGGCCCTGCTTCACTTCAGCGACTGCGTTCTCGAGTGCACGCCAGGCCGCCGCGCGGCCGGCCCGGTCACCGTCGAAGCAAAACACCACCTCGCCGACGAGACGGAAGATGCGCAGCAGATGCTCGGGTGTCGTCGACGTGCCGAGCGTCGCCACCGCGTAGGTGATGCCGGCCTGGTGCAGGCTGACGACATCCATGTAGCCCTCGACCACCATCAGCCGCTGCAGGCTGCGTGTCGCCTGGCGTGCTTCGTACAGGCCGTAGAGCTCGCGGCCCTTGTGGAAGAGCTCGGTTTCGGGCGAGTTCAGGTACTTTGGTTCGCCTTGATCGAGCACACGCCCGCCGAAACCGATCGTGCGGCCGCGTGTGTCGCGAATCGGGAACATGACGCGGTCGCGGAAGCGGTCGTAGAAGCCGCGCTCGCGCGAGTAGCTGCTGCTTGCGGTGGCAGTCGAAGACGTGTCGGTTGCGGGCGAGGACGACGCGGGTGCAGCCGTCGTGTCCTGCTGCGGCTGGCGTTCGATGATGAGGCCCGCGCGCAGCAACACGTGCCGTTCGTCCTCGGTGCCGCCATACCGCTCGAGCAAGCCATCCCAGCGCGCTGCGGCGTAACCGATGCCGAATCTCTGCACGACGTCGGCGTCGAGCCCGCGGCGCTTCACGTAGTCGCGTGCACGCGAATCGCCGCTCAGACACTGGCGGAAGTAGAGCGCGGCGCGTTCCATCGCCACGTAGAGTTCGTCGTGCGGGTTGACCGGACCTGCGGCCGCGCCGCCTTCGCGCGGCACTTCGAGGCCAGCTCGCGCCGCGAGGTCTTCGACCGCCTCGATGAAGCCGAGGTGATCGTATTCCATGACGAAGCCGAGCACGGTGCCGTGGGCGCCGCAGCCGAAGCAGTGATAGAACTGCTTGTCGACGCTGACCCAGAACGACGGCGTCTTCTCGTCGTGAAACGGGCAGCAGGCCTTGTACTCGCGACCGGCCTTCTTCAACTGCACGCGGCTGCCGATCACCTCGATGATGTCGGTGCGGGCGACGAGTTCGTCGATGAAATGCTGGGGGATGCGGGCCACGGTGCGGGTTCGGCGTCGGGTCGGTTAGCGATAGTGGGGGTGCGGGTGGGCGCTCGCAAGAGCGGCTTTTCGAGCGGCTGAACTTGCGGTCAGAAGGCGGTTTGCAGGCGCTCGAACCGGTTGCTTTCCCGA
>JBAVIQ010000570.1:0-2614 GCA_049687035.1 Steroidobacteraceae bacterium | reverse complement strand
AGACCGCCGGCCGTACCACGGTCCAGCGCTATTTCCCGCGGTCGCTCGACTCGCTCGAGGGCATCTTCCGATTCGTCGGCGACTTCATCTCGGCGCGCTCGCTCGACGCGGAACTGCACATGCCGGTGTGCTTCATCATCGAGGAGTTGTTCACCAACTTCATGAAGTACAACGCGGAGAGCACGCACGACATTTCCCTGAGCCTCGGCCACACGCCCGAGCAGCTCACCGTGCGGATCACCGCTTTCGACGTCGACTCGTTCGATGTCACGCACGCACCCACTGTGGACACGACCAGGCCGCTCTCCGAACGCCAGGCGGGCGGGCTCGGGCTGCACCTGGTGCAGCAGATGGCGGACACGCTTCAGTACGAGTATGCGGAGCGCCGCAGCACGATCACGTTTACCAAGTTGCTCGAGGCAGGGTGAGACTGGATGTTTGAGATTCGATTGGGCGAGCAGGGCGAAGTCATCATGACCGGGCGGCTGGATGCGGCCCAGTGCGACAAGGCGCTGCAGTTCATGGATGGCATCCCTGCGCCGCGCGTGGTCGATCTGGCCGGGCTCGATTATGTGTCCAGCGCTGGTCTCGGCGTGCTGCTCAAGACGCAGAAGCGCGTGATGGCGTCGGGGCAGGGCCTGCGGCTCATCAACGCCAACAAGCACATCCGCGACATCTTCAAGTACGCGGGGTTCGACCGGATCTTCGAAATCGTCCCGGCCGGCAGCTAGCAGCCGATGGACGGGTTTCCTGACCAACTTTCTGGGCGTCCGCCGGTATTTATGAACGACGAGAGCGACGGAGCACTGGTCAGACGTACGTGCAGCGGGGAGCCCCGGGCCTTCGAAGCCCTGGTCCGGCGGCACGAAAAGACGGTTTTCAACGCGGCGTTGCGCATGCTGCACGACCGCGAAGAAGCCCGGGACGTCTCCCAGACTGTGTTTCTCAAGGTGTACGAGCACCTCGGCGAGTACGACCCGTCGCACAAGTTCTACAGCTGGATTTACCGGATTGCGCTCAATGAATCGATCAAGTCCCTGCAGCGCCGGAAGCCGACCGCGGCCCTCGATTTCGAGACGCCCGATGGCACTCCGGGTCCTGAAGGCGTCTTCGACCAGCGCCAGCTCAGCGACGGCATGGCGGCGGCGATCATGAGTCTCCGGACCGAATACCGCGCCGTGATCGTGCTGCGGCACTTCATGGACTGCAGCTACGAGGACATGGCCGCCATCCTTGAACTGCCCGAGAAAACCGTCAAGTCACGCCTGTTCAGCGCCCGCCAGCTGCTCAGAACGGCGATGGAAACCAGGGGATGGGCGTCGGAATGACCGGCCAGGACACCACACTCGAACTGATCAACGCCGAAATCGACGGCGTGCTCACCGGTCCGCAGCGGGCCGAGCTCAACCGCTTGCTGCTCGCCGATCCGTCCGTGCGCGCGCTGCGCGACGGCCTGACGCGCACCTGTCGTGCACTCGACGAGATGTCGCGGGAAGAAATCCCTGCGGGCCTGCACGAAGCCATCGTGACGGGCCTGCCCGTGGCCGCACCAAAGTCACACGGACTGCGCCACACTTCGTTCACCAGCCGTCCGCTGCTGCGTTATGCCGCTGCCTTCGCCGGTGGCCTGCTGGTCAGCGCGCTGGCTTTTCAGTTCGGTAGACTCGACTCGACGGAGTTCGGCGCAGGCCAGCTTGCCGGCACGATCGCCGCTGCCACGCATGCCGAGGCGCGGATGATCGTGAACCTCGACCAGGTTCGTGGCTCGATCACGCTCACCGGTGCGGCCGAGGCGCCGCAGGTCGTGACGTCGCTCGAGTCCACTCGACCAGTGTCGATCGTCACGCGCTTGCATGAAGACGGCCGGGTGGAAGTGCAGGTCGTCGACGATGCGACGGCAACTGTGCTGCAGCGCGGCAATCTTCGCGTCGGCCCGGGACAGGGATCGGCGCACTGATCGGGAGGCTGATTTTTTCGGCCGTCGCCAACTTTTGGTGGCGGGCGCGGTAATTGAAGTCGTAGCTCAACAAACAACGCCCGGACTTCCGGGCTTCTGCAGGGGAAGTGACTCATGGCCAATCAAGGGAATTCGCGGAAGTTCTGGGTTGCCGGCGGCGCGCTCGCCGTCATCGGCGTGGTGGGCATGATTGCCCTCGACTACCCGCCTGCCAGCGAAGACGCGTCGGGCACGATCGTCCCGGCCAAGCGTTTCCGCTCGGACGGCGGCGGCGCGACGATCCTGGGTGATTCGACGGCGACGCAGTCGGGCGTGAACATCGCGAACGGAGTTAACGGTGCTGCTGGCGCGGCCGGCGCTGCTGGTGCTGCTGGTGCTGCTGGTGCCGCCGGCGCTGCGGGTGCCGCTGGTTCGGCTAAGGGTGCTGCTGGCGCCGCTGGCGCCGCCGGTGCTGCCGGTGCTGCCGGTGCGGCCGGTTCGGCTAAGGGTGCTGCTGGTGCCGCCGGTGCGGCGGGTGCTGCTGGCGCAGCCGGTGCAGCCGGTGCAGCTGGCGCGGCCGGTGCAGCTGGTGCTGACGCTGCGGCTGGTGCGGCCGGTGCTGCCGGTTCAGCTATGGGCGCTGCTGGTGCGGCTGGTGCGGCTGGTGCGGCTGGTGCT
>JBAVIQ010000569.1:0-3466 GCA_049687035.1 Steroidobacteraceae bacterium | reverse complement strand
GGGATGCCCAGGCTTTCCAGGAACCGCATCAGCGTCGAAAACGCCTTGGTATAGCGCCGGGCACGGTTGGCCACGATGACGAGCCGCCGCTCGGAACGATGCACGCGGCCGGCCAGCAGCAGGTCGTCGATTGCGCGCGATGCCGCATGGATGTCGATATCCGAAGGCAGCACCGGCACGATGATGGCGTGCGCGTCCTGGGTGAGTTCGGGCAACTGGAACGGCGTGACCGCAGCGGGCGTATCGACGATCAGCTTCTCGGTGCCCGGCGGCGTGCGCAGGGCAAACGCGCGCGTGACGCCAAGCTTCTTCTCGAAGGCCGCGATGCCGTAGATGGCCGGCAGGTCCGCCGGACGCTGCCGTAGCCAGCTCATGCTCGAGCCCTGGGCATCGTGATCCATGAGCGCAACGGACCGCCCCGACCACGCGTAATACGCGGCCAGATTGGTGGCGATGGTCGACTTGCCCGACCCGCCCTTGGGGTTCAGGACGACGATCTTGCGCAAGGGATAGGCGGAGGACTGTTGCATGGACGACGGTCGGTAGTTCCTAGCATGACCGTACCCGACCGCTGGGTCCGGCCGCAAGCCGATGTGCAAAAAATGCTTTGGCCTGCGCCGCCCATCAGTCGCGGTTCGTCGCGCCAGAAGCCCGGAGCTTGGCTGCGATGAACCCGGAATGCGGCACGTGTAACAGATCTGCGACGCGGCGAATCAGGTGTTCCTCGTACTTGTGCACCGTCAGGTCGGCGTCCGCCACGCGCCACAAGGCCTCGAGCAGCCGGACCTTCTCCGCCTCGGAGTACGTGCGGTTGATCTGCGAGGTGAACTGGTATAGGTCGTGTGACTGGTCGATGTGACGCTCGGCCTCCTCGACCAGCGCCTGAGTTTCCGCGGGCCCGAGTCCAAGCAGTGCCGAGACCGAGGCCATGACCTGCTGGCGTTCGGCCGGGGCAACGTCGTAATCCGCCCGCAGCACCTCCACCAGGAGCGCCGCCACCGCAAGGTTCGGTCCCGCCTGCACCGATCCATCCGCTGGGTTGCCCGCACCGCCCGGCAGGTAACGCGTGATCCAGTCTTTCAGGCCCATGTCCGTCTTCGGCTCGTCGGGGAGTGACTGGCCATGCTGCCACCGCCGGACCTCTAAGCCAATCCGCTCGCGCGTGCGACGGCCACTGTTCATAATCATGCGCAGCGCCGGACCCGGCCTGCTGCAACTTGCGGCAGCCACCGCGGTCAGAAGCGCAGCCTGCGGGTTCCGCAGGGCAAACCAACGACGCAAGAGGACTTCGACCATCATGAACATCAAGCACGTGACGATCGCCGCTGCCATCGGCAGCCTGCTCGCGGTGGGCATCGCCAATGCCGGCAACGAGGAAGGCAAAGATGCCAAGGTAAAGTGCTACGGCGTGGCCAAGGCCGGCAAGAATGACTGCGCGACGGCAAGCCACAGCTGCGCCGGGTCATCGAAGAAGGACAACGATCCCACCGAATGGAAGAAGATGCCGCAGGCCGAATGCGAAAAGGCCGGTGGCAAGGTCGGCGACGACACCAAGAAGCCGATGTAATTGATCGTGACAGGCGGCCCGTTGCCTCAGCCTGTCCGCGGACCGATCCCGGTGCGAGCCGGGATCGGCCTCCGCTCGCAGCACCATGAGGCAATACTGCAAACGGCATCCCCGCCGGCCTGGCTCGAGGCCCACACCGAGAACTATTTTCATGCCGGTGGTCCCGCCGTCCGCGCGCTCGAGCGGGCGCGCAGCCTGTATCCACTGAGCCTGCACGGCGTCGGGCTCGGGCTCGGCTCGGCCGACCCCATCGACCGCCGTCACCTCGAACGCGTACGCGAAGCCGTGCGCCGCTATGAACCTGCCCTCGTGAGCGAGCACGCATGCTGGGGCCACGTCGACGGTGAACATTTCAACGACCTGTTGCCGCTGCCCTACACCGAGGAAGCCGTGGAGCACCTCGCGGCCCGTGTGCGTGAGGTGCAGGACTTCCTTGGTCGCCAGATCCTGGTCGAGAACCTGAGTGCCTACGTCAGTTTCGCGTCCTCGCAACTCAGCGAGGGTGAATTCCTCGCGGCCCTCGTGGAACGCAGCGGCTGCGGCCTCCTGCTCGACGTGAACAACGCATACGTGAACGCAGCGAACCTGGGTCTCGACCTCGATGCGTTCTTCGCGGCATTGCCGCGGCACGCAATCCAGGAGATTCATCTCGCCGGCCATGCTCGACGCCGGCTGGGATCGCGCGAGCTGCTGATCGATGATCACGGCAGCGCCGTCTGTGACGACGTTTGGGCCTTGTACGAAGAGGTGTTGCGACGTTTCGGTCCGGTACCGACGCTGATCGAATGGGACAACGACGTGCCGCCCCTCGCAACGCTGCTCGCGGAAGCGACACGCGCCAATCAGCGACTGGAGCGTTGCCATGCAGCGGCCGCGTGACTCCGCTCCCGGTTTGAAAGCACTGCAGGCTGCATTCGGCCGCAGCGTGCGCTCGGTGATTGCCGACGACGCGGATCTGCAGCTGCTCGCAGGCAGCGACTGCGCCACCATTCTCGCCGAGCGGATCGACGTCTACCGCAACAACGCGTGGCAGTTCTTCCTCACGGCACTTGAGCGCACGTACCCCGTCTTGCAGCGACGCGTGGGCACCGATTTCTTTCGCCAGCTCGCGCGTGAATACCGCGCTCAGTACCCGTCGCGACGTGGTGACCTGCACTGGATCGGTGCGGCGTTCCCAGCGTGGCTCGCCAGCCGCATGGCGGGTACGGGCTACGAATGGCTCGCCGACCTCGCGCGTCTCGAATGGGCCT
The DNA here is from genome assembly GCA_049687035.1 of Steroidobacteraceae bacterium. Lineage (GTDB taxonomy): Bacteria > Pseudomonadota > Gammaproteobacteria > Steroidobacterales > Steroidobacteraceae > RPQJ01. Next base: position 649 of record JBAVIQ010000569.1, on the reverse strand, counting down.
GCGAGGCGTCCGTCGCCGCGGCACGGCGCGATCCGGTCGGACTGGAGTCGCTCGGCCGCTTCGATGCGGACGTGTTGCCGCACCTGGCGCTGTTGTTGCAGCCTTCGTTGCAGCTCGTGGCTTCACCGTTTCCGATCTGGAGCGTGTGGCAATCCAACCAGTGCGAAGATGCGTCCTCTCCCATCGATCTCGATACGGGTGCCGAGCATTGCGTCGTCGCCTGCGTCGCGGAACGCGTGGCGGTGTACCGGCTCGACGAACCGGATCATCGACTGCTGCAACTCCTGTGCGAAGGGATGTCACTGGGAGCCGCCACTGCAGCCGCGACGACGGATGCCGAGGCACTGGCTCGATTGCTGGGCTGGGCTTTCGGCGAAGAACTCGTCGTGCAGGTCGTCAGTCCATCCACTCCGGTTTGACGGCCACCCGCAGCCCCTCCTCCACGGCGTGGCTTCAACGCGTTTCCTGCATCAGGCCGTCAAGTTGACGCTGCGCGATGGCGTGGTACCCGGGCCGTGCCTGCGCGTATACGCGTCGCGCGAACACGGCACCCTGGGGAGTCAGCAGCAAGTCTTCGTACAGTGGGCGGATCAGCTTCAAGCGTCCGATGCTCGTCAGGTAACTTTCCAGGGCTGGCTCCAGTCCCGGG
>JBAVIQ010000568.1:0-3565 GCA_049687035.1 Steroidobacteraceae bacterium | reverse complement strand
TATGAATCCCTCGCTCTAACCGTCTGAGCTACCTCACCACGAGGTTCGGATCGCAGCCGGACAAGCTGCGGGCCGCTGGGGACCGCGGATTGTCCGGAGGGGCAGGCCCCGCGTCAAGGTGGGGCTGGCTTGCGGCACGTGTCGAAAGGTCGCCGGCCGTGCCAGACTATTCACGGTAGACAGTAGGTACCCGAAGGAAGGAAAGGAGCCGTCATGAGCCAGTCCTCGAACCGCATCCCGCCCCTGCTGCTCGTCAGCGCCTGCCTGGCAATCGCCCAGGCACCGGCCGCATTGGCGCAACAGCCTGCCGTGACCCGGCCGGCCGACAAGCCACCCATCGCGCAAGGCTGGATCGACATCGCGACATTCGCATCGCCCGGCGGCATGGGCGGCATGGCCGGCATGATGATGGGCGGCGGCGGCGGCGACACGCCGCTGTCAGCACTGTTCGGCGGCAAGAAGCAGGGGAACCAGTTTGGCCTGACGCGCGCGGGCGGCAGCGGCAGCTACGTCGACGTCACGCTGCGCACCAGCCGCAACCCAAACCTCGCCGAAGCGTTGCAAGCCGTGCCTCCGGCCACCAAGCTCGAGCCGACACTGCAGCTGAAGGTGCTGCCGCAGGCCAAGCCGGTACCCACCGACCGCGGGGACGATTCGATCGAGGAGCCGCCCGAGCAACCCAAGGGCAAGATCAAGCTTTACTGGGGCTGCGGGGCAGCCATCCGGCCGGGGCAGCCGAAGGTCGTGGACTTCCAGACGAGCACGATCAAGGAATTCGGCGACATCTTCAAAGGCCGGCGCGCCACGCAGCGCGGCACACACTCCGCGCCGGGGCGTCCGGTTTGGCCGAATCCCACGGACAACCGTCTCGTGCCAGCCGGCGCATCGTTCGTGGGAGAACATGCATTCAGCGGCCAGGGCGTGCCTGAGAGCTTCAAGTTCACGCTGCCGCCGGCGCAGGACATCATGCCGGCGATTGCCCTGCAGCAGGCGCAGGCGAACGGCGTGACGCAGCTCAGCTGGCAGGCGCTGCCCACGGCGCGCGGTTATTTCATCGCCGCAATGGGCGGCAAGGGCGACGAGTCCGGCGAGGGAGCCGAAATGACGCTGTGGACGTCGAGCGAACTGCCCGACTCCGGCTTCGGCCTCGTCGACTACCAGACCAACAAGTCAGTCGATCAGTGGCTGAAGGAGAAGGTGCTGCTCCCACCGACGACGACCCGTTGCGACGTGCCGAAAGGCATCTTCGGCGACGGCGAGGAACCGGCAGGCGCGATGCTGCGCATGATTGCGTACGGCACGGAATTGAACCTTGCGTATCCGCCGCGTCCGACGGACCCGAAGATCGCCTGGGAACCCGACTGGGCGCTGAAGGTGCGCGTGAAGTCGGTGGCCTTCACGATGCTGGGCATGCCGGCGGCGGGCGGTGGCGCTGCGACGGAAGACGGCTCCGCGGCAGGCGGCGAAGGCTCGTCGAGCGAAGGCGCGCCGGCCGAGCAGCCGAAGAAGAAAAAGAAGTTCGGGCTGATGGACGCGCTCGACGCCGTGAAGGACGCCGTGCCGCATTGAGGCGCGGCCGGTCGCGCGGCAGCCATGGCGCGCGATCCGGTATGTCCTGGCGCGCGCGTGTCTGCCTTTCCAAGCGCGACAGGACATGCCGGATTGAAAGCATGGTTGCCGCGACGAGCGAGCCGGACTAGACGTTGAAGCGGAAGTGCATGACGTCGCCTTCGCGGACGACGTACTCCTTGCCCTCGAGCCGCATCTTGCCGGCCTCCTTCGCGCCCTGCTCGCCCTTGCAGGCGATGAAGTCGCTGTAGGCGATCACTTCGGCGCGGATGAAGCCTTTTTCGAAATCCGTGTGAATTTCGCCAGCCGCCTGCGGCGCGAGCGCACCGAGGTGCGTCGTCCAGGCGCGCACTTCCTTCACGCCCGCAGTGAAGAACGTCAGCAGGCCGAGCAGGTGATACGCCGCACGGATCACGCGGTCGAGGCCGGGCTCGTGCAGCCCGAGTTCCTCGAGAAACGCGAGGCGATCGCCTTCGTCGAGCTGTGCGATTTCAGCTTCGATCGCGGCGCACACGGGCACGACGTCCGCGCCTTCGGTCGCAGCACGTTCGCGCACCACGTCGAGGTACGGATTATTCTCGAAGCCGCCCTCGGCCACGTTGGCCACGTACATCAGCGGCTTGATCGTGATCAGGTGGTATTCGCGCAGCAGCGGACGCTCCGAGAGCGGGTCCATCGGCAGCGTACGCGCCGGCTTACCCGCGTCGAGGTGATCCTGCATGCGCTTCAGCACGTCGCGCAGGCGCACGGCGTCCTTGTCGCCCGTCTTGGCATCCTTCTCGGCGCGGCGGTGCGCACGCTCGACGGTGTCGAGGTCGGCGAGCGCGAGCTCGGTGTTGATGACGTCGATGTCGCTGAGCGGATCGATGCGGCCTGCGACGTGCACGATGTCGTCGTTGACGAAGCAGCGCACCACGTGTGCGATGGCATCGGTTTCACGGATGTGCGCGAGGAACTTGTTGCCGAGTCCTTCGCCTTTCGACGCGCCAGCCACGAGGCCGGCGATATCGACGAACTCGACCGTCGTGGGCAGGATCTTCTCGGGCTTGACGATGTCGGCCAGCGCCTTGAGGCGCAGGTCCGGCACCGGCACGACGCCCACGTTCGGGTCGATCGTGCAGAACGGATAGTTCGCAGCCGCGGCGTTCTGCGCCTGCGTGACCGCGTTGAAGAGCGTCGACTTGCCCACGTTGGGAAGGCCGACGATGCCGCACTTGATACCCATGGTTTTGTTGCTACTCGCTGATCGCTTTCGTATGGAGGCGGTTCATCGCCTTCTCGGCGCCTTCGCGCAGCAGCAGGGAGAGCGAGTCGAGGCCGGCGTCGATGGCATCGACGATGGCATTCTCCTCGGCGGGCCGCGCACGCTGCAGCACGTAATCGATGACCTGCGACTTGTCGCCCGGATGTCCGATGCCGAGTCGCAGGCGCCAGAAATCGGGGCCGCAATGCGTGATGGTGTCGCGCAGTCCGTTATGGCCGCCGTGACCGCCGCCGAGCTTGAGTCGTGCGACGCCGCAAGGCAGGTCGAGTTCATCGTGCACGACCAGCACTGCCGACACGGGCGCCTTGATGTAGTCCATGAGCGCGCGGATCGAAAGGCCGCTGCGGTTCATGTATGTCTGCGGCTTGAGCAGCACCAGTTCCGTGCCCTCGATGACCACCTTGGCGATCTCGCCCTGGTAGCGCGCGTGCGCACGAAACTGCGCGCCGTGCCGATAGGCAAGCGCGTCCACGAACCAGAATCCCGCGTTGTGGCGCGTGAGCCGGTGTTCGGGTCCCGGATTGCCGAGCCCGACCACGATCTGCAACGGTGTGCCGGCCATGATGATCGTACTGCCTGGAAAAAACGAAGATCGGGCCGCCCCGTGCAGGGCGGCCCGCTCTCTCCGACCGCATGCGCTGCGGCCGGAGCGTTCGCGTTACTTCTTGGCGTCCTTCTTGGCTTCGGCCGGCTTGGCCGCTGCCGCACCCGCCGCCGGCTTGGCCGCTGCCG
>JBAVIQ010000567.1:0-8933 GCA_049687035.1 Steroidobacteraceae bacterium | reverse complement strand
GACGACGACCCTGCGCCTGGACAAGCTGGGTTCCCCCGGGAGATCCAATGAAACGTTGTTGCGGGACCGCCTTCCGTGGCGGCCCGGCACGAGGCGCGGCTCAGGCCTGGGTGCGGCGCTCGTTGATGTAGTCGATTGCCTGCTGGACGGTCGTGATCTTCTCGGCGTCCTCGTCGGGAATCTCGGTCTCGAATACCTCTTCGAGCGCCATCACGAGTTCGACAGTGTCGAGCGAGTCAGCACCGAGGTCGTCGACGAAGGAGGACTCGTTGGTGACTTCCTCTTCCTTGACGCCCAGTTGCTCGGCGACGATCGCCTTCACTCGCTGTTCAATACTGCTCATTGTCGTAGGGATCCTTTGGAAGGAAACAAAATCTGCCGATCCGGGCCTGCAGGCGACCGGCATGGGGCGCGTATTCTATGTTAAGGCCGTGGCAAGGGTCCAATTAGCCCGAAAAGCCAATCAGATCATGTACATACCACCGTTTACATGCAGGGTCTCGCCGGTGATGTAGGCCGCTTCGGGCCCAGCCAGGAAGGCAACGGCCGCCGCGATATCGGCGGGCGACCCCAGGCGGCCGAGCGGAACCTGCGTCAGCAGCGACGTTTTCTGGGCCTCGCCAAGGGCGTCCGTCATGTCGGTGACGATGAAGCCCGGGGCCACTACGTTCACCGTGATGTTGCGTGAGCCGACCTCGCGCGCGAGGCTCTTGCTGAAGCCGATCATGCCCGCCTTGGCTGCCGCATAGTTGGTCTGGCCGGCGTTACCCGTCACGCCGATGACGGACGCGATGTTCACGATCCGGCCTTTGCGCGCCTTCATCATTCCGCGCATGACGGCTTTGCAGGTGCGGTAGACCGCGCTCAGATCGGTATCGAGCACGGCCTGCCAGTCGTCCGCGCTCATGCGCATGAGCAGGCCGTCGCGCGTGATGCCGGCATTGTTGACGAGGATGGACGGCGTGCCCTCCGCCGCCTCCACGGCCTTGAAGCACGCTTCGACGGCACCCGCGTCGCCGACGTTCAGCACCAAGCCACGTCCCGTAATGCCCGCCTCCTTGAGGTACGCATCGATGGCCTGCGCGCCGGCCGCAGTCGTAGCGGTGCCCGCGACTCGCGCACCGCGCTTGCCGAGTTCCAGCGCGATGGCGCGGCCGATACCACGCGTGGCACCGGTGATCAGGGCGAATTCGCCTGCGAGGCTGCTCATGCGTCTTCTCCACAGACGGCCAGCGCGGCCGCGATCGATGCCGTGTCTTCGAGCGCGAGCATCCTGAGTTCGGGCTTGCGCTCGATGCGGCGGTTGAGCGACGTCAGTACCTTGCCCGGTCCGCATTCGACGAACGTCGTGGCGCCGCCGGCGAGCATGGCGCGAACGGTGTCAGCCCAGCGCACGGGTTTGAACAACTGTTCCTTGAGCGACTGGCGAATGCCTGCGGGCGAACTGTGCTTGCGCACGTCCACGGTGTAGACGTCGGCGAGGTTCGGCAGCCGCACGTCCACGGTCGCAAGCTTTGCCGCGAGCTGCTCGGCCGCGCCCGCCATCAGGCTGCTGTGCGAGGGCACGCTCACCGGCAACAGCACCGCGCGCTTGGCACCGCGGGCCTTGGCGGCATCGATCGCACGCGCCACGGCGGTCGCATTGCCCGCGATGACGGTCTGGCCGGGAGCATTGAAATTCACGGGTTCGACCACTTCACCCTGCGCCGCCTCCCTGCAGGCCGCGTCGAGATCCGCGTCGTCGAGCCCGAGGATTGCCGCCATCGCACCCTGCCCCAGCGGCACAGCCTGCTGCATCACCTGGCCGCGGAAGCGGACGACGTCGATGGCCGTCTTGAAGTCCAGCGCGTCCGAGCACACCAGCGCGGTGTACTCACCGAGGCTGTGTCCCGCCATCGCCACGGGCCGCGCCCCGCCGCGACCGATCCAGACCCGCCAGGTCGCGACCCCGGCTGCCAGCATCGCCGGCTGCGTGCGCTCCGTGGAACCGAGATCGGCCTCGGGCCCGTCCTGGCAGAGTGTCCAGAGGTCGTAGCCGAGCACGTCGCTTGCCTCGGCAAATGTGGCACGCACGACGGGCTCCGCCGCGCCGAGTTCGGCGAGCATGCCGACCGACTGCGACCCCTGCCCCGGAAAGACGAAAGCGAGTGTCATCGGCAGTGTTCCCCTGGTGACCGTCCGGCGGCCAAGCGTGATGCTCGGCCGCGATTATAGCGATGCAGGCGCAGCGCGCTGCCGCCACAGCATCCACAGTGACGCCGCCGCACCACCGATCGCGCCATAGGTGTGCGCCTGGTGGATGACTGGTATCGCCAGCGTCGAGGCGGTGAACGGCAGCGGACCCACCAGGTGCTCCCAGCCGAGCTTGAGCGCAAACAGGCCCGCCACCAGCGCGGTGATGGCATCGGGCGTGCGCCACAACCAGGCACAGAGCCCCGCTGCCATCAGGCCGTGCAGCACGCCCGAAAACCCCACGTACCACTCGAGTTGCGGCTCGAATACGAGGAACCCGAGATCGACCGCGACGGTCGAAGCGACGAGGATGACGATCCAGCCGCGGCGATCAAATTCGCGCGCGAATAGCGCGGCGACGAGCGCGAGGCCGACGAGGTTCCAGGCGAGGTGTGCCAGGTCGTGATGGAAGAAATGGGCGGTGACCAGCCGCGTGTATTCGCCACCGGTCAGGATGGCGGCGCGATCGTACGGCAGGATCTCCCGCATCGGTGCGCCGAGCAGCTGGACCGCGACGAGCACGAGCGCGAGCACCAGCGGCGCGCGCCATGCGCGTGCGCCGAGCTGCGCCAGTTGCAACAGTTGCGAAAGACGTCCCAGGTTCATGCGTGCACCGGCTCCAGCAGCATGGGTTTGCTATGATCAGCGGAATCTACCGTCAACCACGGCACTCCACATGACATTTACCAGATTGCGCCGCGTTCGCGGCTTTACGCTCATCGAGATCATGGTCGTCGTCGTGATCCTCGGCATCCTTGCCGCGCTGGTCGCGCCGAACGTGATCCGGCGCATCGACGATGCGCGCGTCACCAAGGCCAAGCAGGACATCCGTGCCTACGAGACGGCGCTCAACCTGTACCGCATGGACAACTTCCGCTACCCCACCACCGAGCAGGGCCTGCAGTCGCTCGTTACGCGCCCCGCCGACCCGAACATCAAGAACTGGAAGGACGGCGGCTACATCGACGGGCTGAAGAAGGATCCGTGGGGCAACGACTACGCCTACATCGCACCGGGCACCCGTGGCGACTACGACCTCTACACGCTCGGGGCCGACGGCCAGCCGGGCGGCGAAGGACCCGATGCCGACATCGGCAACTGGAACATCGAATAGCGCCGTGCCGCGGCTCGTAGCCGCACGCCGCACCTCGGGGTTCACCCTGCTCGAGGTGCTCGTCGTCGTCGTCATCATCGGCATCCTCACCTCGATGGCAGTGATCTCCGTCAACGTGCTCGGCGGCGATCACGAGATGCAGCAGGAAGCCGAACGCCTGCAGGCGATCCTGCTGCAGACGCGCGAGGATGCCATCCTGCAGAGCCGCGACATCGGCATGCGGCTCGACGCAACGGGGTACGAGTTTCTCGCGTACGACGGCCGCGTCGAGCGCTGGAATGCGGTCGAGGACGACCCGCTGCTGCGCGCGCGGGCGATGCCTGAGGGGCTGCGGCTCTCGCTGCGGCTCGAAGACCGCAACGTGATATTGAAGCCACGCGCGCCGGCGACCGAACGCGACCCGATCCAGCCGCAGGTGATCCTGCAGGCGTCGGGCGAACAGGTCCCGTTCGACGTCGGCTTCGCGCGCGACGGCACGGACGAGCAGCGCCGCGTGAGCGGCACGGTCGAAGGCAAGATCGAAGTGCACGACGACACCCGCGAGAGACGCTGACGATGCGCCCCTACGCCACTCGCTCATCTACCCAGCAAGGCTTCACGCTGATCGAAGTGCTGGCAGCGCTCGTCATCGTCGCGCTCGGCATGATCGCGGCGATCCAGGCCGTGACGCAGTCGGCGCGCAACGGCACTTACCTGCGCGACAAGACGCTGGCGCATTGGATCGGCATGAACGTGCTGACCGAGCGACGCCTGCAGGCGTCGGCACCTGACATCGCCGAATCGACGGGCCGCGTCGAATTCGCGGACCAGCAATGGCAGTGGTCGATGCAGGTCACGCAGACCCAGGTCGCCAGCCTGCGGCGCATCGACATCGCCGTGCGCCGGGCAGAAACGCCCGAAGGCACCCCGCTCGCCAACGTGTCGGGTTTCTACGGCGAAGCCGTGGGCGGCGCCGCTGCAGGCAGTACGCTATGGGCTGGCACGGGCGCGCCTGGCACCGGTGGCGCCGAAGAAGGCACGGATGGCTCCGTGCCAGCGCCGGGTAAGCCCCCAGGCCAGGCACCGGGCTTGCCGATGGCCCCCGACGAATGAGCGTCCGCACATTGCAGCACCGGTCTTCAAGTCATGCGGCCCAGACGCGCGGCTTCACGCTGCTCGAAGTGCTGGTGGCGATCGCCATTTTCGCGTTCGTCGGCGTGATGGCGCTGTCGGGTTACACGCAGCTGCAGAAGCAGACCGAGTACCAGCAGTTGCGTCTCGAACGCGTGCGCGAGGTGCAGCGCGCCGTGCAGACGCTGGCGCAGGACCTCACGCAGATCGAGCCGCGCCCGATCCGGGAGCCGATCGGCGACCAGCGGGTGCCCGCCGTGCTGGCCGGGGATTCGGTCGAGTACAAGCTCGAGTTCACGCGGTCCGGCTGGATGAACACCGCAGGCCTGCCGCGGCCGACACTGCAACGCGTGGGCTATCGCCTGGACCAGGACGGCCTCTGGCGCGACCACTGGCGCGTGCTCGATCGCACGCAGGCCGCGGAACCCGTGCGCGTGCGGCTCCTGAGCGGCGTCCGCGCGGTGACGTTCCGCTTCATGTCGCCATCGCTGGAGTGGGTCGACCGCTGGCCACAGCTGGGCGGCAATCCCGTCGAGCAGGAACGGCTGCGGCCGGCCGCGGTTGAGGTCACGCTCGACCTCGAGGACTGGGGCGAGATCAAGCGCATCGTCGAGGTTGCCGGCTGATGCGACGGCGGGAAGACGCATCGTTCCCGGCACGCCAGCGTGGCGTCGCGCTGATCATGGCCGTGCTGATCGTCGCGCTCGCGACGATCCTCGCGGTCAACGTGACGTTCCGCGGCATGGTCGACCAGCGTCGCAGCGCCAACCTGTTCGCGCTCGACCAGGGCTTCGAAGTCGCGCTCGGTGCGGAAGCCTGGGCCGCCGACATCCTGCGCAAGGACGCACAGGACTCGCAGACGGACCATTACGGCGAGATCTGGGCCAAGTCGCTGTCGGCCCTGCCGATCGACGAAGGCGTCGGCACGGTCGAAGGTCGCATCGAAGACATGCAGGGTCGCTTCAACCTGAACAACCTGGTATTCAGCGACGGCACGACCAACGCAACAGCGGTCAAGCAACTCGAGCGCATCCTCGGCATGCTCGAGCTCGAGCCGACGTGGGCCACCGCCATGGCGGACTGGATCGACGCCGATACCCAGCCAGGCTTTCCGGACGGCGCCGAAGATTCGGTTTACACGGGGCGCGATCCCCCGCACCTCGCCGCCAACATGCCGATCACGCGCGCCAGCGAACTCATGGTGCTGCCCGAGTTCGGCGCCGAGCGTTTTCGTCGCCTGCAGCCGTACGTCACGGCCCTGCCGGTCGGCACCAAGCTGAACGTCTGCACGGCGCCGGGCATCGTACTCGACTCGCTCTCGGAATCGCAGCGGCAGTTCAGCCTGAATCCGGAGGATCTGGCCAAGCGGCGCAAGGACGCTTGCTTCCCGACGCTCGACGACCTGCGCGGCTCGCTCGGTCAGGCCGACTACGATCAGATCAAGGACACACTTTCGGAATCAAGCACTTACTTCCGTACGACCGTATGGGTCACTATTGGCACTACCCAGTTCACCCTGTACAGTCTCGTCGCGCGCGGTGGGACCGGACCGGTGCGGCCTGTCCTGCGCAGTTTCGGAGCCGAATGACCGTATGACTGAAACCCTGGTGATCCGTCTCCGGGCGTCCGAGGACGCGCCAGCGTCCTGGCTGATCGTCGACGCCAACGGCGCCCGTTCGGGCAACGTCCAGAGCGGTCCGATCGCTGACGCGCTCTCCCTGTCGCAGGGCCGCCGCACCGTGGTGGTCCTGCCTGCCTCCGACGTCACGCTCGCCCGTCCGGACCTGCCGCCGGTCCGCGGTGCGGCCCGCATCGCGCAAGCAGTCCCGTTCGCACTCGAAGAACACCTCGCCTCCGATCTCGAGAACCTGCACTTCGCCATCGGCCATCGCGATGCATCGTCGAGCGCCATGCCCGTCGCGATCGTCGCCCGTTCGACGCTCGATCGCTGGCAAGCGCTGTGGGACGCCGCCGGCATCCGCCCGGACGCGGCCTATGCCGAATCATCACTGATCCCGTCTGCGCCGAATGCGTTAGTACTCGTGCTCGACGAAACCACGCTGCACGTGAGCCGGCCCGATCAATCCGCCTACGCCCTCGACGCCGAATCGTTGCAGACAGCGTTCGAACTCGCACTCGGCGAGCAGACCGAAGCCGGCGAACATGTCACGTTCTACGCGTCGACGGCCGACTACGAAGCACACAAGGACACGATCGAAGGCCTGCGGACACGCACAGCCACGCTGCAGGTCAAGCTGCTGCCCGACGGCACGCTGCCCCTGCTGGCCTCGCAGGTACCGGTCGCGAGGCCGATCAACCTGCTGCAGGGCGCTTACGCTGCGCCAACGTCGTTCGGCTCGCAGCTGCAGCAGTGGCGGCTGCCGGCCGCGCTCGCCGTCGCGACGCTGGTTGTCTTCCTCGGCGCGCAGGGGTTCAAGCTCTGGCAGCTGCACCAGGCCGAGAAGCAGCTCGACGCGCAGATCACCGCAACCTTCAACCAGATCCTGCCCGGGCAGCCGATCGTCGATCCGCGCGCGCAGATCCAGGGCGTGCTGGCTCGCGCCGGTGGTGGGAACAGTGCCCTGCTCCCCGCGATGTCGTTGCTGGCACAGGCCATCGCAAAGGCGCCGGCTACGCGCCTCGAAGCAATAAGCTACCGGTCAGGTGTGCTCGAGCTGCATCTCGTCGCGCCGAACGTGGAAGCGCTCGATGGCATCAAGCAGGCCATGAGCCGCGACGGCGCGACGGTCGAACTGCAATCCGCGAACCCGCGCGACCAGCTGGTCGAGGGCCGCCTGCAAGTCCGCCTGGGGGCCGCATGAACGTCCGTGACTGGTTCGACAACCTGAACGCACGCGAGCGCAACCTCGTCTATGTCGCCGGTGCGCTCGTCGGCATCGCACTCGTCTACCTCGTGCTGGTGCTGCCGTTCCAGACATCCAGCAAGAAGATGGCCGCGCGCGTCGCACAGAAGACAGCGGATCTCGCCTGGATGCAGGCGTCGGCGCCGCAAGCCATGGCCGCGGCGGGCGTGGCGCAGGCCGGAGGCGATTCACTGGTCGTGCTGGTCGACCGCACGGCCCGCGAAGCCGGGCTCGGCACGTCGCTTCGCGACCAGAGTCCGGACGGCAACAACGGCCTGCGACTGCGCATCGAAGGCGCGTCGTTCGATGCGCTCGTCACCTGGCTCGCTAACCTGCAGCAGCAGTATGGCGTGAGCATCGAATCCGCCACCGTCGGTGCCGCCGCACCCGGCCTCGTCAACGCGACGCTGAGCCTGAAGCACGCCGGCGCAGCGGGCTGATTGCGCTCCTTTCCCACAGCACGTTTGCCGTGACACGACGTACCAGCTTGCTGATCGCGCTCGGCGTGCTGGCCCTACTCGCCTTTGCACTCGCCACGCTGCCGGCTGGCATGGCGGCCGGCCCGCTGCGCAAGGCTGGCATCGAAGCCGGCGCGTTTGGCGGTTCACTCTGGTCGGGACGGGCCACGGCACTGTCGTGGCGTGGCGCTACCCTCGGCGACGCCGAATGGAAGATTGCGCCGGCGCGACTGCTGACAGGCCGCATCGCCGGTCACGCGAAAATCACACGCACGGATGGTTCGGTCGAGACGGACTTCGACCTGGCCATTGCGGGCGGCGACGCCAAATTGCGGACGACCCAATTCACGCTGCCGCTCGCGGCGTTGAATGCCTTGCCGCTCGGTATGCCTAAGGGCTGGCAGGGCCAGGCGACGGGCGAGTTCGACGCGATCGACCTGCAACAGGGCTGGCCCGCGCACATCAATGGCTCGCTTGATCTCGACGGACTGGTGGCGCCACCGCCGCGCAACGCGCCCGTGGGCAGTTTTCACGCGGTGTTTCCAGCGCCACAGCCGAAGCCATCGCTCTCGGTACCGCAGGATCAGTCGAACCTGACGGCGCAGGTCAATGACAAGGACGGCCCGTACTCGGTCGACGCGCAACTCACGCTGAGCCGCGCACGCAACTTCGCCTTCGAAGGCATGCTCGCGCCGCGCGGACCCGTGCCGCCGGCGATGGAGCGTTCGTTGCAACTGCTGGGTCCGGCCGACGCGGCGGGTCGGCGTCAGTTCAGCGTCGGCGGCACGCTCTGATTACGCCGCCGCCTCCGGCGCCCATTCGCGCCACCCCGACAGCAGCGGGAAATACAGCCCGAGCCGGATCGGCTCGTCGCCAAGTGCCCGCATGAGCTGCGCGTAGCGCTTGAGCTGCCCGCGATAGCGTTCGCGTTCGTTGTCCAGGAATTCGTCGAGCCCGGCGCCCTCGTGGCTGCTGGTCTTGTAGTCGACGATCCAGCGCACGCCCATCGCATCGATGAAGGTGCGATCGATGACGATGCTGACGACACCGCCGTCGACGACGCCAGTCAGCGCCAGCTCCGACTGCGCTGACGCGTGCACCGCATCGAGTAACCATCGCCCGCGCTCGTCCTCCAATGTGCGACGCACCGCCTCC
>JBAVIQ010000566.1:0-6827 GCA_049687035.1 Steroidobacteraceae bacterium | reverse complement strand
GCGCGTTGATGGAGATCCTGCGAGAAGGGGAGATTGTGGCGGGCCAGGTCCTGTTCGGCGACGGGCAGAGCATGAAGTCGCTGTGGACCGGGACGGCCGGCGGGCAATTCGGGCAGCAATCGCAAGGCGTGTTCCCGGCGCTGTACTACTTCGGCGTCCTGTACGCATTCGAGAACGGCTATCGCGAGGCAGACTATGGCGGTAGTAGGCCGCTGCTGTCGGACGGCATCTTCCAGCTCAAGCGGCGCTGGGGCGGGCATGTGTACGACGGCTGGATCCGGGACACCCTTTTCTTCCTGCCGACCAACCTCGGGCAGGCCAATCTCGGATTCCTGACCCGGCATCCGCTGATTGCCCGGTGCGGCCATGATCTCGTCGGCAAGGTCTGTCTCGGCGCCGAACCCATCCAACCCGACGATGTCGTGCGAGCCGAACAGGTGTATGCGACCGGCGGTCTGCGGGCGATCCGGTTGTACTCGTTGCAGCCGCCGAGCCTGGAAGCAATCGATGCGGCGCGCGCAACCCCGGGGATCGAGCTCTTGGACTTGAGCCGCGAGCCGGATCCCGCGGCGGCCTACTGCAGGTGCTGACGCGGCTCGCCGATTCACTGCCGGTTGGAGGAGGGTAACGCCCGATGGAATTCCGCATAGATCCCGGCAAGATCGCCTTGTCGCTGCTGACTGTCGCGATCGTGCTCGTCGTTGCTCACGTCGCCGGGGCGGTCTCGAGTCACGTTTTCCATCACGAGCAGGTATTCGGCCTGGTCGATACCTTCGACATGAACGTCGAGAACAACGTGCCGACTTTCTTTTCCGCGTTCATCCTCGTGGCAAGTGCGGTCCTGCTGACCGTCATCGCCAGTCAATCGACCGCCGATCGCTACGCGGGCAACTGGAAGTGGCTGGCCATCATCTTTGCCTTCATGGCGATCGACGAGGATGCCTCGCTGCATGAACTGCTGATCGAGCCGGTTCGCAATCTTCTTGCAGTGGCCGGACCGTTGTTCTTCGCGTGGGTCATCCCGTACGCGCTGGCGGTGCTGGTCATCGGCTTGCTCTACCTGAGGTTCGTCTGGTCGCTGCCCGTGCGGACACGCGCACTCTTCATCGGTGCCGGCAGCCTCTACCTTGCCGGTGCCCTTGGATTCGAGTCCATCGGTGGTTGGTACTTTTCGTTGCACGGGGAAATAGAAGACCTGCCGTACTCGCTCCTCGTCGCGGCCGAGGAATTCTGCGAGATGTCCGGGATCATCCTCTTCATTTACGCCTTGCTGGACTACTTGCGTGACCGGCTGGCGGGCGAGCCGCTGCGAATCTCGATTTCCAGGTCCTAGCGGTCAGGTTTCCTGCAGCAGCGCGCGATGCCGGCTGTCGGGGGCCGTAAGCTCGGCATAGCTGCCTTGCGCGGCGATGCGCCCACCTTCCAGCACGACGACGTCATCGCAGAACGTTGCGACCGATGGCTTGTGCGACACGAAGATGATCGTCCTGTCCCCAAGCGCCCGCAGTGAATCCAGAATCCGCGCTTCCGTGGCGAGGTCCAGTTCGTTGGTCGCCTCGTCCAGGATGAGCACCGCCGGGTCGTGATAGAGCGCCCTGGCAATGCCGATTCTCTGCCGCTGGCCTCCGCTCAGTTTGGCCCCGCGCTCGCCGACGACTGACCGATAACCGGCCTCGAGCTCGTTGACGACGAAATCATGCAGCTCGGCAATCCGCGCGGCCCGTTCGAGCCGGACGTGGTCGATCTCGCCGGGCTCCATGCCGAGCGCGATGTTGTTGGCAATCGTGTCGTCGATCAGGTAGATGACCTGCGGGACGTACCCGATGTTCTTCCGCCAGGCACGCACGTTGCCTGGCGTCACCAGTGTGTCGTCCACCCTGATCCCGCCGGCCGACGGCGGCAGGAGTCCGAGCAGAAGGTCCACGGTCGTAGACTTGCCGGCCCCCGTCGGGCCCGCCAGGCACACCGCCTGGCCCGCCGCAATCGTCAGGGTCAACCCCGAAAGCGTGTCCTGGCGACCGTCCGGATAACGGAAAGAAATGTTCTCCAGCTTGATCGAGTGCTGCGGCACCATGGCGTCGCCCGTCGCGAGTGATGGCTCCGCACTCGAATCGGAGTAGTCCTGCCACAAGCCGTTCAGCGCCGCCGTCTTGTAGCGGATGGCCTCGATCCCATCGAAGAGCCCCTGCAGCGCCGGGATGAGCCGATACGCGGCATAGGCGAGCATCGCGATCACGGGCAGTATCTCGCCCGCGCCCCCCGTGTCGCCGATCAGGTAGACCGTCGCGAAAACGAGTCCGCCGAAAGCGACCAACTCGAGGCTCTGGGCCGGGACGATGTCGAGGGTGCTGAAAGTGATGGCATTCCTCGAGGAGCGCAGCAGCGGTTGCGAGAAGCGCTCGACGAAATGCGCCTCGCGCCCGAGCACCTTGATTGCCTTGGCTGCGTCGAGCGCCTCGTGGGCATTCTTGTAGATCTCGGTGTTCAAGGCCGCGAACTCCGTTCCGAGCCGCGTGACCTTGGGCATGATCAGGAGGTAGATCAGCAGGTACGCCACCGCCAGCACGACCAGTGTCACGGTCATGACCCAAGGCTGGATCACTACCAGCAGCACGACGATGAAGAGGGTCGTGACGGCATCCGAGAAGACGTTGATACCCGCCATCAGCGTGCCGATCGCCACCCGGTCGATCTCGGTCACCACCATCTTGACGAGTTCCGACGAGTTCCGCTGCAGCAGAAAGAGGTAGGGGCGCGCCAGGTACTTGCTCATGAGCCGGCGGGCCAGGTTGTATTCGCCGAGGTGGCAGACCCGGAAAGTCAGCCACGCGTTGATGCCCACGAGGAGATTGGTCGCGAGCAGCATGACGAACGCGAATAGACCGAGGAATCTCAGGAAGTCATTTGTGCTGGCAAATCCGAACGCACTGTAGGCCCATGCCAGGTAACGGTTCTCCGCCACCAGCGTCGGATCGGCGACGACGGCAATGAACGGCATGATGGAAGCGACCCCTACGGCCTGCACGAGTCCACTGACGGTCGTGCTGAGCAGCAGCAGCATGATCTGGCGCTTTTCACCGGCCGAGAAGAAAGACAGGAGTTTTCGCCAATCGTCGATCATTCGCTCGCTACTCTTCGCCGCGTGTTGCCAGGGCCACATCGCATCGGACATACCCTGGAAAGGGTAGCTGCAAGAGCCGCGATGTGGGCGTGACCCAGTAGCAGAATATCCTATCGGGCTGCGGCCGCGAGGCCGGGGTGCATGCTAAAAAGGGGGCGATGGGAAACACGACTGAGAAGACGGGCTCCATGCCAACCACTGACCGCGAGCGAATCTTCGCGCTGGACGCCCTGCGCGGCGTCGCGGTCCTCGGCATCCTGTTGATCAACATCATTGAGTTCGGCCTGCCGGGCGCGTACCTCGATCCCGCGAACGCCGGCGGCGCGAGCGGAGCCGATCTCTGGGCCTGGATCGCAACGTCCTTCTTCTTCGAGGGCACTTTCCGCGGGCTGTTCACGTTGCTGTTCGGCGCTGGTGTCGTGCTGTACACAAGCCGCCTCGAGCGCACGGGCCTGGGCCTGGCGTCGGCGGACCTCTATCTCCGGCGCAACCACTGGCTGATCGTCTTCGGCGTCTTCAACGCCCACGTGCTGCTTTTTGACGGCGACATCCTCTTTTACTACGGCGTAGCGGGGCTGTTACTTTACGTCTTCCGCAATCTGACCGTACGCAGGCTGCTGTTCTGCGCGATTCCATTGCTGTGCGTGCCGACGATAGTCGGCACGATCGATTATGTGCACTTCCAGACCACGCAGGCAGAGGCCGAGCAGGCGCAGATGCTGCAGGCGCAGGGCAGCACACTGACGACAGAGCAGCGGCGCGTGATCGACGATTACGACGAGCGAATGGCGGACGAGAAGCCAATAGCCGAGATGCAGGATGAGGTTGTTCAGGCCATGCGCGAAAGTTATGCATCGGCCCTTGCGCTGACTGCCGAGTGGACATTCGACCTGGATACGTTCTGCGAGTGCATTGGGATGATGCTGCT
The DNA here is from genome assembly GCA_049687035.1 of Steroidobacteraceae bacterium. GTDB lineage: Bacteria > Pseudomonadota > Gammaproteobacteria > Steroidobacterales > Steroidobacteraceae > RPQJ01. The sequence continues at coordinate 2,778 of JBAVIQ010000566.1, read as the reverse complement.
CGGCATGGCACTCATGAAGTCCGGCGTGCTCACGGCACAGTGGTCGAGCGCCAGCTATTGGCGAATGCTGGCAGTGGGCTGGACCATCGGCTACCTGGTGAATGCATTCGAGATCGCTCACCAGTTACGCAACGACTTCGACGTGAATTCGATGCTGAGTTCCGAGTTCATCACCTACGACCTCGGGCGCATCCCGCTCACGCTCGGCCACTTCGCTTTCATCATGCTGCTGCTCAAGGGCGGTTGGTTCCGCGGCGCGTTCCGCGTGCTAGCGAGCGTGGGCCAGATGGCGCTCACGAACTACCTTGCGCACAGCGTGATCTGCCTGTTCGTATTCACCGGGGCCGGCCTGGCACTGTACGGCCAGCTCGAGCGCTATCAGCTGTACTACGTTGTCGTCGGAATCTGGGCCGTGCAGCTTGCATGGAGTCCCTGGTGGCTGAAGCGATATCGATTCGGGCCGGCGGAGTGGCTGTGGCGGTCGCTGACGCGCTGGCAGCGCCAGCCCTTCAAACGCGCCGGCATGGTTGACGCGGCGGCCTGAAGAATCCGTCCGATCTCGCCGGCGACGCTCAGCATCACGTTTGCCTCCCCTCCAGCCAGATGCGCATGAGGTAGAACTCCTGCGCGCGGTTCGACGGATTTCGGGTCAGGACGATCGAATCGACAACGGCGGGGTTGACGTAAGCGCGGCCCTTGGCTGCCGTGAATTCCCGCAGCGCAATCAAGTGGGTGGCGCGGGAGTGCGGCGCGATCTCGATTGTTCCGAGGTAGCCCGCCTGCCTGTCGTTGCTCTGGCTGCGGTCGCGCACGTGCACCTTTAGCAGCAGCGGGAGGTCGGTCGGGTTCGCGAGATCGACAGCCAGTCGTTGGTAACCGCGCCAGTCGGGGTAAGGCTCCCACAATGCGAGCCCCCAGCCATTGTTGCCGGCGAGGCGAGCGTGCAGGCCGATGCCGCCTTGGCGACCCCCGGGTAGTGCGATCGGCAGTGCTTCGCGCTCTACGGTGACTGCGGAATAGACACCGAGAAAGTAGGTGCTCAAGGGTGAACTGAAATCAACCAGTGTCGGGAAACTGCGCTGGCGCTGCAGGTACGCGGCGCCTGTGATGACCAGCGGAGCGACGGCGATCAGCGTGCTCGCGACGCCGACGAGTAAACCGACGAGTCGGGCCGGTCTGCGCGATGGCAACGCACGGACGCGTGGGTCGAAGAGGGTGAAGAAACCTGTGGCGGCCAGTGCGCCCAGCGTGTCCCGCCCCAGATCGCTCAAGGATGCGTCGCGACCGGTCGCCAGCTGCAGCAGTTCAATCAGTGCGCCGAGCAGCAGCGCGACCGCGATCGCCAGTGAATAGTCGCGCAGGATGCCCGCGTTTCGGCCTGGGACCCGCCGCAGCAGGGCGATCAGGATCAGCGTCACGATGGCGAACGCCGGCCCGTGGGCGGAATTGCTGAGTTCGGCGACCCAGCGCCCATGTCCAGGAATCTGCCCGAACAGGACCACTGTCACCACTGCGCCGGCGATGACCAACAGTCGAGTTGCCGAATAGCGCTGCGGTTGAAGCTGGGGCGGTGACACGCTTGGTGGTCGGGGCGCCGTATTTCTTACAACGGCGTGTCGGAGAGACTAACTCATTGATTAATTGGCGCTCCCAGAGGGATTCGAACCCTCGTACCAGCCTTGAGAGGGCTGTGTCCTGGGCCTCTAGACGATGGGAGCGTGTGCCGGACCGGTTTGGACTAACCGGGTCCAGACGAAGCCGCGTATTATACCCGGCTGTTTTCCCCGGTCCAGCAGAAGCTCCCCGCCCTTGTTTTCGTTCACTAAACTCTTCCGGTCGCGCGACGCCAAGGCTGCCGACACCCCTGCGGGTCCTCTCCAGCCGACGATCTACGCGCGCGCGGACCACCCGGTCTCGCGCTCCAATATTTCGCCGGCCGCGCTCAAGGTGCTCTATCGCCTCAAGGACTCCGGCTACCAGGGCTTCCTGGTGGGCGGTGCCGTGCGCGACCTGCTGCTCAACGTGCAGCCGAAAGATTTCGATATCGCGACCGACGCGCATCCGGAGGACGTGCGCCGGACCTTCCGCAACTGCCGCCTGATCGGGCGGCGCTTTCACCTTGCGCACGTGCGTTTCGGCCACGAGATCATCGAAGTCGCGACGTTCCGCGCCGCGCACACCGAGATCGACGAAGACCACGGCGTCGACGAGGTCGAGCACCGCGCGATCGACGAGCACGGCCGCATCCTGCGCGACAACCTCTACGGCACGATCGAAGAGGACGTGTGGCGCCGCGACTTCACGGCCAACGCGCTCTACTACAACATCGAGGACTACTCGATCTGGGATTACGTGGGCGGCGTCGAAGATGCGCGCAACCGTATCCTGCGCTTGATCGGCGATCCGGCGACGCGCTATCGCGAGGACCCGGTGCGCATGCTGCGCGCAGCGCGTTTCGCAGCGAAGCTCAACTTTACGCTGCATCCGGGCACGGAAGCACCGATCGGCGAACTCGCCTACATGCTCGACCGCATGCCTGCAGCGCGTCTGTTCGACGAAACGCTGAAGCTGATGCTGTCCGGCCATGCCGAAGCCTCGCTCGAATGGCTGATCCGCCTCGAGTTGTTGCCGCACCTGCTGCCTGACGTCGCCGCTGCGCTCGAAGCCGCACCGGAGTCCGCCGGTGCCCGCCTGGTGCAACTCGGCCTCGAAGGCACGGACGATCGCGTCCACGACGACAAGTCGGTGACGCCGACGTTCCTGTTCGCCGTGCTGCTG
>JBAVIQ010000565.1:0-4824 GCA_049687035.1 Steroidobacteraceae bacterium | reverse complement strand
GGCTGAAAGTCACGCTCGAGCAGGGCCGCGTCGTCGACATCATCGGCGATATCGACAATCCCGTGTATCACGGGTACAGCTGCGTCAAGGGACGCAACTACCACGAATTCCACTACGATCCGAACCGCGTGCTGCAGCCGTTGCGGCGCGACGCGACCGGCTCGTTGCAGCCGATCGGCCTCGACGCAGCGCTGACCGGGATTGCCGCCGACCTGCAACGCATCCTTGCGCAACACGGCCCGCGCTCGGTCGCGATGTACGGCGGCACCTTCAGTCATTTCTGCTCGGCGGGCGTGATGCTGCGCGACGCGTTCATGGACGCGATCGGCTCGCCGATGCGCTTCAGCAACGCCACCATCGACCAGCCGGGCAAGCCGATCTCGATGGCCCTGCATGGCCGGTGGGGCGCGGGGCCGCAGGCGTTTGCCGATGCCGACGTGTGCCTGCTCGTGGGCGCCAACCCACTGGTGTCGATGTGGGGCGGCATCCCGACGTTCAATCCGGCCAAGCGGCTGCACGAGGCACGTGCCCGCGGACTCAAGCTGATCGTCATCGACCCGCGCGTGACCGAGACCGCCCGCAAGGCCGACATCCATCTGCAGTGCCTGCCGGGCCATGACGTCGAGCTCCTGGCGGCGATGCTCAACGTGATTTTCGCCGAGGGCCTGCAGGACCGCGACTTCGTTGCAGCGGAGACGCAGGGGTTCGAAGCGCTGCGCGCTGCAGTCGCTCCGTTCACGCCGGAGCGCGTCGCACCGCTGGCGGGCGTGCCGGCGACGCAGATTGCCGCAGCCGCATGGACGTTCGCCAAGGCGCGGCGTGGTAACGCCACGAGCGGCACCGGGCCGAGCATGGCGCCCTACGGCGTGCTGATGGATTACCTCGTGCTCGCGCTCAACACGGTGTGCGGGCGCTGGGTACGTGCGGGGGCGCTGCTGCCAAATCGAGGGGTGCTGTTCCGCCAGTTTTCTGGAGTCGCGCGGGCCGAGAAGCCGCGGCCCGGCATCGGGCTGGGGCAGACGCTTCGAATTCGCAGTCTTACGGAGACTGCCGCCGGCCTGCCCACCTCGGCGCTTGCCGACGAGATCCTGACGCCCGGCGCAGGGCAGGTGCGCGCACTGCTCGTCGTCGGCGGCAACCCGCTGCTGTCCTGGCCCAACCAGGCCAAGACCCGCCGCGCGCTCGAGACGCTCGAACTGCTCGTCGTCGTCGATCCGCAGGTTTCGGCGACGGGCCGGTTTGCCCACTATGTCCTCGGTCCACGTTTCGGACTCGAGGAGCCCGCGATGTCGTTCGGGAACGAGGGCATCACGACGTACGGACTGTCGATCGGTTACCAGGAGCCCTACGCGCAGTACCAGCCGCGATTGATCGAGCCGCCCGACGGGTCGGAGGTGCTGGCCGACTGGCGCATCTTCTACGAGCTTGCGCGGCGCATGGGGCTGAAGCTCGCCTATCGGGGCCAGCCGATCGACATGGAAAACGCGCCGACCACCGAGGCGTTGATGGAGCACTTCGTGCGCCGCAGCCGCGTGCCGCTCGACCTGATCAAGCAGCACCCGCACGGGCACCTGTATCCCGATCCGCAGCCGCTTGCGGAGCCGAGGGACGCGGACTGGCCGCATCGCCTGCAACTGGCTGACGCAACGATGCTGGGCCAGTTGCAGCAGGTCTCGGCGCGCCTGACCTTGCCAGCGGCCGCTGCCGGTGCTGGCGCGTCGCTCCCTGCAGCCGGCCCTGAGGTTCACGGCACCGTCGAATTGCTGCTGGTGAGTCGCCGCGAGCATGCGGTCTACAACTCCGTGGCGCATCACCTGCCGGCGCTGCGACGCAGGCGTCCCTTCAACCCGGCGTACGTAAACCCGGTTGACGCGATGCGGCTGGGACTGGAGGACGGAGGCGCCATCGAAATCGAGTCATCAGCGGGCCGGGTCAATGCGGTCCTGCAGTTCGCGCCGGACGTGCGTGAGGGCGTCGTCTCGATGGCGCACGGCTTCGATCCGCTGGCCGGCGCAGGGCAGGGCGCCAGTACTGCGGCGCTGGTGGACGACGAGAACGACTACGAGCCGCTCAGCGGCCTCCCGCGCATGAGCGCGATCCCGGTGCGGTTGCGGAGGCGGGCTGCGGTCTAGAGCTTGTCGCGGTGCAGCCTGATGCCCGCGCGCTCGCGATCCCACGTGTCGGCGGTGATGCCCTGGTCGCGGAAGTAGACCTTGCGGATCTTGTTCGTCTCGGTCTTCGGAATCTCTGCGACGACACGGACGTACCGCGGCACCATGAAGTAGGGGAGCCGCGGGATCAGGAACTCGGTGAGCGCGCGAGGGTCCACCGTGCGCCCCGGCTTCGATGTGACCACCACCATCACTTCCTGTTCGGCAATTTCGCTCTCGACTCCGACCGCAGCCACTTCGTCGACGTCTGGATACTGCCGCACGCCGTTCTCGACCTCGAAGGAAGAGATGTTCTCACCGCGGCGGCGGATCGTGTCCTTCTTGCGGTCGACGAAGAAGAAATTGCCGTCGCCGTCCTGCCGGAACAGGTCGCCGGTGTGGAACCAGCCGTTCCGCCAGGCAGCTGCCGTCGCTTCGGGCTGGCCGTTGTAGCCCGCATTCATCGACCACGGATGTTGACTCCGCACGATCAGCTCGCCGATCCCGCCGCGCGGCACTTCGATGTCGTGGTCGTCGACGAGCCGTGCCTGGATGCCCGTGCGGGGCTTGCCGCAGGATCCGTAGACGCGAGTGTTCAGGTCGGTGACCAGCGGAGCGGACACCTCCGTCATGTTGAAGCCGGTCAGGTACTCGAAGCCGAAGCGGTGCGCGAAGGCGACCGTCTCCTCGCTGACCGGAAACATCGTCAGGCACTTCAGCGGATTGTCGCGGTCGTCCGGTCGTGGCTCGGACTTCGCGAGGAACGCGGCCATCACGCCAATCAGTCCGGACGTGGTGACGCAGCTACCTTCACGTACCTGGTCCCAGAACTTCGCGGTGCTGAAGCCATCGACCAGGTAGATGCTGCCACCGCGCACCAGCGCTGCGTAGGTCGGGCTCGTGCCGCCGACGTGGAACATCGGCAGGTTGACGAGAATGGCCTCGCCATCGCCCATGTAGCCGTACACGGTCATGCCCGTCATGTAGAGCTGCAGGTAGGGCGACAGTACGCCTTTGGAGTAACCGGTGGTCCCGGACGTGTAGATGATCGACTGGATGTCCCAGTGATTGATGTCGGCGCTTTCGTCGAGCTGCGAGGCATCGCCGCGCAGGGTGCTTTCGTCGAGCAGCTCGAGCTGGGACTGCGTCGTGCGAGCCCCCGTGCCGATCGCGATGACCGTGCGAAGGTGCGGCAGCTGCAGCCCGTCGAGGCGCTTCACGAGACTGCAGTGCGCGATCATCACGCTCGCCTCGGCGGCGTTGACGACGTGCGCGAGCACGTCGCCGCGGTAAGCCGTGTTGAGCGGCACGAACACGGCACCGAGGTAATTGGCTGCGAACCAGGTGAGCACCATCGTGCGCCCGGTCGGCAGCCACGCGATGACGCGGTCGCCTTTCGTGACGCCGAGCCGCTGCAGGCCGGCCGCAGCTGCACGGACTTCCGCCAGGCATTCACCGTAGGTCCAGGTGCTGCCGTCTTCGAACAGGGCGAAGCGGCGCGCGGGGTGGCGCGCCGCGCGCGCGTCCAGCATCGCCTTGAGGACGCAGTCTTCCCGCGCCGGGACGGCGGGATCCAGCCAGGGTGGCCGGCACTCTTCGAGCCCCATGCGGGAGCTCACACGCCGGAGGCGGCCTGCTGGGGACGCGAGCCGTCGAGCGGCAGGCCGAGTTGCTTCAGCACGGTCTGCAGGTCGAAATAGTCGCGCCATTCGCAGATCAGGCCGTCGCGGAACAGGAACGTGGACATGTAGGGCAGGCTGACCTGCTTGCCGTCCTTGACGTAGTTCTCGACGCCCTCGACGACCGCCGACGTGTCGTCCGCGATGATGCGGTGGACGTCGTAGCGCTTGTCAGTCATGCCGCTGCCGAACCTGGCGAAGAAACTGCGGACTTTCGCCTTGCCATGGATCGGGCCAATGGGGATGTTCACCGCGATGACGTCGTCCGTGCAGAGATCCATGACGGCGTCGAGATCGTCGGCTTTCCAGGCGGCGTAATAGGCGCGTACGGTGTCTGCGTGGTTCATGGGCGCGGCCTCCGTGGGTGAGCCGTCATGCCGGCGTCGGGTCGGCTGCGGCCGTCGCAGCATAGGCGGTGATGGTCCTGTTGTGCAAGCGACTACCTGCGGGTTGTCACGGCTTGACACCCCGGGGTCTTTGCACGATGTTGAGGCTTGCATTATTGAACCAAAGGGGCGGGGTGGGCGGCGGCTTCGATGACGCAGGCATCCGGCAAGTTCGAACGGTCGTCCGCGGCCCGCAACCGCTACCTCGCGCGGCTGCGGCAGGCCGAGGCTGGACCGCACGTCGCTGCCCTGTTCGACTTCGACGGCACGATCATCGCGGGTTATTCGGCGCCGGGCGTGCTGCAGGAAAAATTCCGGCGCGGCCAGATGTCCCTGGAGGAAATGGTCGGCACGACGGCGGCCCTGACCCAGTACTGGCGCGGCAAGCTGGGGTTTGCGGGCCTGATGTCGGTTGGCGCGAAGTTCATGAAGGGCGTCCGCGAGGAGAGTTTCGCCGAACTGGGCGAGGAGTTGTACGAGAAGCGCATTGCCGGCCGCATCTACCCGGAGACGCGCGAGATCATCCGCGCGCATCAGGCGAAGGGCCATACGGTGGCGATCGTGTCTTCGGCGACTGTCTACCAGGTCGCGCCAGCCGCGCGTGACCTC
>JBAVIQ010000564.1:0-12914 GCA_049687035.1 Steroidobacteraceae bacterium | reverse complement strand
GGATCGAAGTCGCAGACCGTCGTGCCACGGGCGAGCGACCCCTTGGACCGGATTGCACCGGACTGCGCGAGCAAGGCTTCGGCCAGCAGCGTCTTGCCCGCGCCGGCTTGGCCCACGAGAGCGATATTGCGGATGTCCTGGGTTGTGTAGGGCATGTTGGGATGCCTCCGTTGCATATTTGACTCAATCGATGGTCAAAGCATACGCCCGGAGTCAAGCGTTACCACTTCCACTTGCCGGGATTGGCTTCGGGCCTCTTTCAAGGTAGAAAGCCGGTACACGCGGCACCTGTCAGGTGCCTCCAGAAGGACCCAGGGATCACATGACGACGGGCAAGCGAGCCCTGATCGTGGACGATTCACGATCGGCCAGAGTCATCCTGAGCCGGATGCTCGAACAGCAAGGCATGACCGTGGATACGGCCGAGTCGGCCGAGCAGGCGCTCGACTACCTGCAGCGGACCCGTCCCGACGTCATTTTCATGGATCACCTGATGCCGGGCATGGACGGGTTCCAGGCCGTCCAGACCATCAAGGCCGATCCGCTCACCGCGACGATCCCGCTCATGATGTACACCTCGCAGGAAGGCGAGCTGTATGTCAGCCAGGCGCGTGCGCTCGGCGCGGTCGGCGTGCTGCCGAAGACGGTGCGCCCGGTCGACGTGTCGCGGATTCTGTACCAGCTCCACCTGCTGCCGGATCGGCGGACTCAACGCCAGGCACTGTTCCCAGGGCCGGCGGCGGCGGCGGCGATGGCAGCCGAAAGCTCGCCCGACGAGGCGGGGATGGCTGCCGCGCTGGCGGCTGCGAACCCTGACGACACCCAGACGGTCGACGCGCTGTCGACCACGGCGACCCGGCGGGCACTGACGTCGGCACCACTGGCGCCTTCGCCGGCTTCGATGGCCTTCACGCCGGCGCTTGCGTCCGAACTGCAGGCGGGTCTGCGCAATTCCGTCCAGCATCTGGTGAAGGAGCAGCTGAACGAGCAGCGGCGGTTCCTGCTCGCGACGTTCGAGGCGTTCGCGCGCCGGCTGACCAGCGAGATGAAGGAGAGCATAGGCAAGATTCCGCCGCCGCCCTCGTTCGAATCCCTCACGCCACAGCCACCGCGCCGTCAATGGTGGCCGGTCGTGCTCACCGCCCTGTTCGCGGCGGTGCCCGCTGCGGTGCTCGGCTACGTGGCGTGGCAGGCGAACGTGTCCAATGGGCACCTCGCGCGTGAACTTGCCGACTCGCGGGCCGCGGTCGAACGGGCAAAAGCGGCGGCGATGATTGCGGCCGCTGCTGCGAGCGCCACGGTCACGAGCAACGCCTTGCTGGCGGCCCCGTCGGCGGGCGGAGGTGTCGGTGGACCAACCGGGGGCCCGATCGCGACCGAGTACGTGCCTTATGGCGAGGCTCCGCTGGCGGGCAGTCGCCTCGAGCGGCTGCGCTCGCTCGCGTCGATGCTTGAAGCGCAGCAGTTCAAGGGCCGCATCCGCGTCGAGTCCTACGTCGGCGACTTCTGCCTGGGCGGCAATGCGAACGAAGGGTTCTCCCCGGCAGACGTCAACCTGCCGGCGACCAAGTGCGATCTCGTGGGCAATCCCTTCGACGACTCGCTGTCGGTGGCGCAGCGGCAGTCGGTCGACTTCGCCAATTTCGCCGCGATGCTGCGTCGTCGCACCAACGGCGACATCCAGATCGAAGTCGTCAACGGCGGACGCAGCCAGCCCGTCGCGTATCCCGAGCAGCAGGAAAAGACCACGGCCGGCAGCTGGAACACGGTCGCGGCCCAGAACAATCGCGTCGAATTCCACGTCCTGCCAGCCTCATGAGTGCGGCGCGGCTGGTCATCTACGGCGCCACGGGGTACACGGGCGAATTGATCGCACGCGAAGCGGTTCGCCGCGGACTCCAGCCCATGCTGGCCGGTCGCAACGAGGCTGCGGTCGCTGAGATCGCGCGGGAACTCGGCTGCGACTATCGCATCGCATCGCTCGATGATCCCGGCGCACTCGATCGCGCACTGCAAGGCGCGACCGTGACGATGCACTGCGCGGGCCCGTTCTCGGCTACGTCGGCACCGATGGTTGCAGCATGCCTGCGCCAGCGCAGCCATTACCTCGACATCACTGGCGAAATCGACGTGCTCGAAGCCGTGCATGCGCGTGATCCGGCAGCGCGCCAGGCGGGTGTCGTGTTGTGCCCGGCCGCGGGCTTCGACGTGGTTCCAACCGATTGTGTTGCGGCGCGTCTGCAGCAGGAACTGCCCGACGCGACCTACCTGGCGCTCGGTTTCGCCTCGCGCGGCAGGCCGAGTCGAGGCACCCTCAAGACCAGTATCGAAAACCTTGCCCGCGGCGGACGCATCCGCAGCGCAGGGCGCATCACGCCGGTGGCCCACGCCTTCCGTGAGCGTGACATCGATTTCGGCGCAGGTACGCTCACGGCGGTGACGATTCCGTGGGGCGACGTGAGTACCGCCTACTGGACGACCGGCATCGGCAACATCGAGTGCTACATCGCGATGCCTGCCGCCAGCATCGCCAGGCTGAAGCGCCTGAACACGTTCGGCGGGTTGCTGCGGTTTGGTCCGCTGCAGGGCCTGCTGCAACGCATGGTCTCCAGGGGTCCGGCGGGGCCAGACGCAGCCGCGCGTGCGGCAAACACGATGCTGGTCTGGGGCGAGGCCCAGGCGCCGAGCGGCGACCGGGTGACGGCGCGGGTTCGCGTCGCCAATGGCTACGACGTCACCGTGCACGCATCGCTCGCGATTGCCCGGCACCTGCTTGACGGCAAGCCCGCCGAGCCCGGTCACCGCACGCCCTCGCAGGTCATGGGCAGCAGCTTCGTCGAGACCCTGCCCGGCTCGAGCCGCATCGAGATCGTCCGCGACCGCGCCTGGAATCCGCAGCCTCCTGCCGCATGAGTGAAGCGTCCCGACAGGCCGCTGGCGCATCGCTCGACTTCGTGCCGCCCTGGCGGTTGCGGCATCACCACGTGCAGTCGATCTACCCGAGCCTGCCGCTGCGACGGGCGGGGGTCGAGCGGCGTGCGTCCGTGCTGCGCCAGGCATCGCGCGAACTGATCGTCGATTGCGGCGACGGCGTGCGCCTGCTCGCACTGGTCGCAACGCAGGTTGACGCGGGACGTCCGCCGTCCGACCGCCTTGCCGTGTTGCTGCACGGTTGGGAGGGCAGCGCGAACTCGTTGTACCTGCTCTCGCTCGGACAGCATCTCTTCGATGCCGGCTACGACGTCGCGCGCCTCAACCTGCGCGATCACGGCGACAGTCACCATCTCAACGCCGCAATCTTCCATTCGTGCCGCATCGCCGAAGTGGTCGGTGCCGTGCGTGAACTGCAGCGGCAACATCCGGGCAAGCGGCTCGTGCTCGCGGGGTTCTCGCTCGGCGGCAACTTCTTCCTGCGTGTCGGGGCACGCGCGGCTGCTGCGGGAATCGCCGTCTCACGCATCGTCGCGGTCTGCCCGGTGATCGATCCCGAACACACGCTGGCGCGCCTCGAGTCGGGGTGGGCGCTGTACCGCGAGTACTTCGTGTGGAAATGGCGTCGCTCACTGTGCAAGAAGCGCGAGGCGTGGCCCGACGTGTACCACTCGCTCGACGACATCCTGGAACTGGGCAACCTCACCGAGATGACCCATCGGCTGGCGTGCGGCTACGCCGGGTTTCCGTCGTTGCCGGAATACCTGCGTGGCTACGCGCTGGTCGGCCGGGCGCTCGAGCCGCTGGAAGCGCTGCGTGATGCACGCGTTCGCATCATCGCGGCGGACGATGACCCGATCATCCCCGCGGCTGATCTCGAGCGCATTGCGCGGCCCTCCGTGCTCCACATCACGCGCACCCGTCACGGCGGGCATTGCGGCTTTTACGATGGCGTCGCCGGGGCGACCTGGGTCGAGCGACAAATCCTGGCGTCGTTCGACTCCGGCTGAGTCCTATGCCGCACCGGTACGCGCGGCCATCGCGGCGCGCCACTGATGGAACCGGCCGAATACGGGATGCTCCCCCGTCGGTGCAAACGACTTCTCGATGGGCACGGGCTGCCAGTCCTGCGGCTGTCCCGCAGCCAGGTAAGCGATGCCGCGAGACGTCGCTTCGAGAGCCGCGGGTCGTTCCACGGTCATCTGCGTGGCTGCAGCCAGGACTTCACACAGGTAGTCGCACACGGCGAGTCCACCGGTGATCGTCAGCCGCTGCAGGGGCGTCGCACGATGCATGGCGAGCACGTTGACGGCGATCAGGAACGCGATGCTCTCGACGACCGCACCGATCTGCTGCAGCTCGGTCGCGTTAGCCACGTTGGTGGCCGGGCCGCCGGCGGCCGCTAGAAACTCGCTCGGGAAATCGGGCAACCAGTACGGCGCGCCGAGTCCGCCGATTCCGTTCATGAACAGGAGCGGCACGTCGCGGCCGGCAAGCGATGCCGACAACGTCTTCAGCGTGCGCTTGACATCGACGCCGACACGCTTGCCGAGCCACTCGAGCGCGGCGTAGGCGCCGTTGACGGTGCCTTCGTGGCAGTAGAGTGCGCCCATGGCATCGTGGGTCCGTGCGTACAGCACGCTCTTCAGCAACCCACGCGGCGCAGGGCCCGCACCGTCGCGCAACACGCGTTGCACGAATGCGCCCGTTCCAGCGTTGACGTAAGCAGTGGTCGTCGAGGGTGGGCCGAACGCAAAGACCGCGGCGGACTGGTCCCCGCTGCAGGCGAGCAGCGGCACACGCCGGGTTGCATCGACGGAGACCGTGCCGAAATCGTGCAGGGTGCCGACGCAACGTGGCAGGACGGCAGCCGGGATGCCGAAGGCCTCGAGCAGCGGCGGCGACCAGTCCAGTACCGCGGGATCGAACAGCAGCGTGCGCGACGCGTTGGCCGGGTCGACGCAGGCTTCGTCCGCCGCGCACAGGCCCTGCACCAGGAAGCTGGCGAGAGGCCCGACGCAGAGCCGTTCGTCGCGCAAGGCCAGCCGCACTGCGGGCAGCTCGTCCAGGCACCAGCGCATCTTGCTCGCGCCATAGTGCGGCGACAGCGGCAGTCCCGTGAGTTCTCTCACCCACCCGGAACGCGCGCCCAGGTGTTCATGCAGCCACGACGCGTTGCGGCGATCCTGCCAGGAGAGCGCGGGACTCAACGGTCTCCCGTCGTTGCGGTCCCAGCAGCAGATGGTCGAACGCTGCGTGGCGAGTCCGGCCGCGACGATCGGGCGGCCGGCCGCGAGGGGCGATTCCGCGACATCGTGCGCCGCCGTCCGCAGCGACTGCAGCAGTTCGGCCGCATCGTGCTCCACGCGATCGTCGCCCGTCCTGCGCGTATTGATCGGGACGTGGGCGGTCGCCACTTCGCGGCCGAGTGAATCGAACAGGACCGCGCGACTCGACGTGCCACCCTGATCCAGTGCGAGGTACAGCGCACGCGATTCGCCGCGAGGCAGCAGTTCGCGGCGGATCGCGCTCAGTTCGCCGGCGAGCCAGGTGAGGTCCTCTTCACCGTCGCGGGCACTCATGCTCCGGATGCAGCCTCGTCATACTCGGTGCGCAGGCTGCGCACGGCCATCGTTTCGACGTACTTCGCACCCAGCTCACGGCAGTAACGTGCGGTTTCGAGGTCGCGCACTTCGTAGATGGCCCAGTCCCATGGCCCTGGCCACAGCTGCTCCGTCGTGGCGGGCACGCGCTCGAGGTTGCAGAAAAGAAATTCAGGCGCGAGCGCAGTCGCTTCGCGCAAGCTGTCCGCGTCGTACTGATTCAGTACCCAGCCGATCCGTGCGCCCGTCATCAGGCGCAGGATCTTGACGGCGGCGAGATCGAACGAAATCAGCACGCAGCGGTTCAGCACGGGCTGCAGCACTTCGCTCACCCGGCGCAGCACGGTTTCGCGGCCGAACTGACGCAGGCTCGCGCGCTTCACTTCGACAAAGGCAGTGACGCCATCCCAGCCGGCGATCGCATCCACCGTCTGTGCCAGCGACGGGGCGCAGGTGTGGGCGAAGCGGTCGCCGAAGCGGCTGACCTCGCCGACCGGGATCTCGGCGAGTTGCGACCACGACAGTGAGTGCACGCTCTCAGGACGGTTGCCGACGCGGGCGAGATCGGAATCGTGGAACACGACCGGAACGCGGTCGGCCGTCAGTTGCACGTCGAACTCGACGTGGCGCACGCCGAGCGACACGGCCGATTCCAGTGCCGGCAACGTATTCTCCGGGAACTCGATGGCATTGCCGCGATGCGCGATGATGTCCGGCAGCCGGGTGTCGTTGCTGTTCATTGCTTTCCTCCGCGCAGGCGGCTGCGTCCCGGACGCGGAGTTTACTTAATGTGCGCCCCTGCGTGCTTGGCGACTGTGGGATCGAGCGCCGCGCGCGTCATCGCCATCGATGCGAACGACGGGCGCTGACGCCCAGATCGTTCTCCTGCGATTGGATCCCCCGGCGGACAACCCTACCGTGGGCTGGCTTGCCCGTCCTTCGCCCCGCGGCGCTTCTTCCGCTCTTCTGGGCCAATGAAGGACGATATGAATGAGCAAGCTGCGTGCCAGTTCAAAAGAGCCTGTTGCTTCAGTGACTTGCAGAATGGACGCTGAAATCTGACTGGCCTGGACTGACACTGCACGTCACTTTCGTGAACAATGCCGACACAAAGCAGCGCGCATGTCGCGGCCAGGCAAGGATACATCCATGACGACACACAGATTCCAGCCAGCGGTGGCGGTCGCCCGGCAGCGTGGCCAGTCGACAGTGGCCTTCCTCGCGCTTGGTGTGGCGCTCGCCCTCGGTCTCGTGCTGGCCGCGTGGATCGTCGCGTCGAGCCTCGAGCGCATCAAGCTGGCGGGCGACAAGATCACGGTGAAGGGCTATGCCGAGGAGAAGGTGGTCTCCGACGCCGGCACCTGGCGCGCGATCGTCAGCGTGCGCGCTGCTGACCTGCCCACGGCCTACCGCAAGCTCGAGGACGACTCGGCACGCGTCGCGAAGTACCTCGAGTCGGTCGCGGGCACCGACGCAAAGACGCTGCAGCAGGGCACCGTCAATACGCAGACAATCTTCGAGTTCGGCCCCGGCGGTGTGCAGACGGGCCGCGTGCTCGGGTACGAACTCAGCCGTCAGTTCGAGTTTTCGTCGAAGAACGTCGTGCAGATCGGCAGCATCGCCACGGGTGCATCACGCCTGATCAGCGACGGTATTGCGATCAATGCGATGCCGCCGCAGTACTTCTTCACCGACCTCAATGCAGTGAAGGTGCGGTTGATCGGCGCGGCTACCAGGGATTCCCTGCAGCGTGCGCAGCAGTTCGCTGCGAACAGCGGCGTGACGGTCGGGCCACTGCGCTCGGCATCGCAGGGCGTGTTCCAGATCACGTCGCCGAATTCGACGGAAACGGCCGACTACGGCAGTTACGACACCAGCACCATCGAAAAGCTGGTCAAAGCCGTGGTGACGGTGGAGTACGCGGTCACGCGCAAGTAGCGTTTCAGCCTGGACCGTGTTTCGTGCGGCCAGGGACACGCCGTGAACCCATCCATTGGGGCTCGCGCGCGGAGGGTCAGAACGCGTTGATGCCCGTCAGCTCGCGACCGATCGTGAGCTGGTGAATCGTCTCAGTGCCTTCGTAGGTGATGACGCTCTCGAGGTTGAGCGCGTGCCGGATCGGCACGTACTCGGCGCTGATGCCGGAGCCGCCGAGGATGTCGCGTGCATCGCGCGCGACTTCGATCGCCGCGCGGCAGTTGTTCCACTTCGCGAGCGAGACCTGCGAGGGCGACATCCGTCCCTGGTCTTTCAGGCGGCCGAGCTGCAGCGACATGAGCTGCGCCAGCGTGATCTTGCGCGACATCTCGGCGAGGCGGATCTGGATCGCCTGCGTCGCGGCCAGCGGCCGGTTGAACAGGATCCGCGTCCTGGAGTATTCGAGCACTTCATTCAGGCACGCCTGCGCAGCGCCGATGACGCCCCAGGTGATGCCGTAGCGCGCCTGCGTCAGGCACGAGAGCGGTGCCTTGATGCCGCACGTGGTGCCGGGCAGCATCGCGGAATCGGGCACGACGACGTCGTTCAGGAAAATCGTGCCGGTGGCCGACGCACGCAGCGAGAACTTGTTCTCGATCTCCGGCGTCTCGAGGCCCTTCGCGCCCCGGTCCACCAGGAAGCCGCGGATGCCTTCCTCGGCCCGCGCCCAGATGATGAACACATCGGCGATCGGCGAGTTGGTGATCCACATCTTGGCGCCGTTCAGAACCCAGTCGCCGCCACGACGCTTCGCGTGCGTCTTCATGTTGGCCGGGTCCGAGCCGCCGTGCGGTTCAGTGAGACCGAACGCGCCGATCACTTCGCCTTTCGCCATGCGCGGCAGGTACCGCTGCTTCTGCTCTTCGCTGCCGTACGTGTAGATCGGGTACATGCAGAGCGACGACTGCACCGACACGAAGCTGCGCAGGCCCGAGTCGCCGCGCTCGAGTTCCTGGCAGATGAGGCCGTAGCTCACTGCGTTCATGCCCGCGCAGCCGAAGCCCTCGAGCGAGCTGCCGAGCAGGCCGAGTCCCGCGAGTTCGGCGACCAGTTCTTTCGGGAACGTGTGGTTCTCGAAGTGCGGCCGGATGATCGGGAGCACGGCGTCGTCGACGAAGCGCGCCACGGAGTCCTGCACCATGCGCTCTTCTTCGGAGAGCGAGGCGCGGACGTCGTACAGGTCGAGTGGATTCAGGGCGTTGGCGGGCACGGGAGCTCCCGGTCGGATGCTTGCTCGGGGGCGCGAATTCTAATGGAAACTGTGGCCCGATACGCTGCTGCGGCACTATGCTGACCGGCCGGACTGCACGCCATGAAGATCCCAGAAATTCTGCTCGTTGAAACTATTGATCAGCGCGCTTCGCTGGCCAGCGTGTTGGCCGTCATCGCGGACGAACGGCTCGCGATCGAACAACTGCCGTCGTTGGGCGTGGAGGGAATCGGTATGCTGGTTGCAGAGACGCACGCGTGGCGGCGAGCCGGTCCCAAGGAACTTTTCCCGACCCACTGAATCTTGAAACTCAGTGGGTCGTAGCGGCAGCGGTACGCGCCGGCGCCATCGAACCAATATAAACTGTAGTTTTACAATCATCCAATAAGTCTAGACCTGCTAACGCACTGTCAAATTTGTGATCAGGAGTTCCCCATGAATCGTTCAGCAAGATCCGGCTTCATCGCCCTGTTTGCCGCGGCCTCCGTGGCCCTGGCGGGGTGCGCGTCGATGGAAGACATGGCCACCAACCCCGACAAGGAAAAGACTCGCAAGGGCGCCGGCTATGGCGCGGCGGCCGGCGCGGTCGTCGGCTTGATCAGCGCGGGCAACAGCCCGTTCAAGTCCGCGATGATAGGGGCCGCCGCGGGTGCGCTCGTCGGCGGGTCTGTCGGTTATTACATGGACAAGCAGGAAGCCAAGCTGCGCCAGCAGATGGCGGGCACCGGCGTTGACGTCGTCCGCAAAGGCGACAACATCACGCTCGACATGCCGGGTGGCGTGACGTTCGCGTTCGACAGCTCGGACCTGAACTCGCAGTTCTACCCGGTGCTCGACAAGGTGGCCGGCACGCTAGGCGAGTACAACAAGACGGTCATCGAAGTGGCCGGCCACACCGACAGCGTGGGCAGCGCCGCTTATAACCAGCAGCTCTCCGAGAGGCGGGCGACCAGCGTAGCGGCGTACCTGTCGAGCCGCGGCGTGGACCGGTCACGCATGGTGACGGTCGGCGCGGGCAAGGATCATCCGGTTGCGTCGAACGAGACCGAGGAAGGCCGGGCGCAGAACCGCCGCGTCGAAATCACGATCGTGCCGGTGACCGAAGAAAGCGTGCAGAAGGCGAAGCAGGGATAGGGAAGTTGCGGAAGGCGGGGGAAGTGAGGAAGGGCAGGAAGGCCAGGAAGGAGCGAGTTGGAGATGCACTTCCGACTCCCCAACTTCCTCTACTTCCTACCCTTCCTCTACTTCCCCTGCTTCGTCGCCGTCAGGCGACGACGAGCTTCTGCAGCTTCTTGATGGCATTCGCCTCGATCTGGCGAATGCGCTCGGCCGACACGCCGTACTGGTCGGCCAGGTCGTGCAGCGTCGCCTTGGGCTCTTCCATCCAGCGTGCGCGAAGGATTTCACGGCTGCGCTGGTCGAGTTGCGTCATCGCCTGCGAGACGCGCTCGCCGACGTCGTCATCCCATTCCGCGTTTTCGATCGCGACGGCCGGGTCCGAGTCCGGGGCAGGCAGGTAGGCCGAAGGGGAGTAGGACGACGAATCTTCGTCGTCTGCGTCCGGCGTCGGGTCGAACGAGATGTCGCGCGACGACAGGCGCCGCTCCATCTCGGTCACGTCGTGCTCGGTCACGCCCAGATCGCGCGCAACGGCGGTCGTTTCCGCGGCCGACAGCCAACCCAGGTTCTTCTTGTGCTTGCGCAGGTTGAAGAACAGCTTGCGCTGCGCCTTGGTCGTGGCGACCTTCACCAGGCGCCAGTTGCGCAGTACGTACTCGTGAATCTCGGCACGAATCCAATGCACCGCGAACGAAACTAGGCGAACGCCGACCGCCGGGTCGAAGCGCTTCACCGCCTTCATGAGGCCGACATTGCCCTCCTGCACGAGGTCGCCCATCGGCAGGCCATAACCCGCATAGCCGCGTGCGATGTGCAGCACGAACCGCAGGTGCGATAGCACGAGCTGGCGCGCCGCGTCGAGGTCGCCATCGCGGTGGTAGCGGACGGCAAGTTTCTGCTCGTCCTCGCGGCTCAGGACCGGGATGCGGCTGACCGTGTCGGCGTACGCGTCAAAACTGCCGATCGGGCCGGCGAGGGCCAGTTCAGCGGGCGTGCGGGCAACGAGGGCGGTGGCCGTAGTCATCGGTTCGAAGTACCTCTCAGGACCTGTGTCAAACACATATTAGCAGTCCCCGAGTTGGAGTGCTAAACGCCGGGGAAGTTCCTCATAACCGGGCTGCGGAGGAGGAAAGTACAGTTAAAACAATGAGGTAGGGGAGGAAGTGGAGGAAGGGGCGGAAGGAGCGGAAGGAGCGGAAGGAGCGGAAGGGCGGAAGGGTAAGAAGTCCGATCCTTCCGGACCTTCCTTTCCTTCCTGCCCTTCCTGCCCTTCCTCGCCTTCCTACTTCGGCTCGATCTCGCGCAGCTCGCGCGTGGCCACGATGAACGAGCCAAGCCAGCCGAGCAGCGCGCCGCCCAGCAGCAAAGCGATCCAGCCAATGACACCGACGCCCTGCAACTCGAACTGGCTGCCGTACAGGCCGGCAATGCGCTGCACCGGCGCGCTCAACACCGCGACGACAGTGGCGACGATGAGGCCCGCAATGAGGCCGCCGGCCAGCCCGTACCAGACGCCGTTGTAGAGGAACGGCCGGCGCACGAAAGCGTCACTGCCGCCCACGAGCTTCGTCACTTCGATTTCGCCGCGGCGGTTCTCGATGTCGAGGCGAATCGTGTTGCCGATGATGACCAGGATGCCGAGTGCGAACAACACGGCGGCCAGAAAGACGCCGCGACGAATCACGTCGAGGATCGCGTTGAAGCGGCTGACCCACTCGGTGTCGAGCTGCACGATGTCGACGCCGTCGATCTTCTCGAGCTCTTTCGAGAGCGCC
Source organism: Steroidobacteraceae bacterium (assembly GCA_049687035.1). Lineage (GTDB taxonomy): Bacteria > Pseudomonadota > Gammaproteobacteria > Steroidobacterales > Steroidobacteraceae > RPQJ01. The sequence goes on along the minus strand of JBAVIQ010000564.1, from coordinate 1,299 downwards.
TGCACGCGACCGGCTTCGCGGAACTCGGCGTCCGGTCGCACCACGAGCGCGTGCGGCAGCGGGTTGTCCTTGAGGGCGTCCAGCGCGGCGCCGAACCCCGAGTTGCGACGGAACTCGGCGAGCGCGGCATCGGCTTCGATCAGCGTGACTTCGTCGACGTCGCGGCGTTGACGGATGCGCTCGACCGCGCGCTTCGCCTGGTCCAGCGACGCGTTCGGCTTCATGTAGACGGAGATGTCGAGCGCGCTGTTCCAGCCGCCGCTCGCGACACGCACGTTCTGCACCAGCACGTGCAGGCAGGCCGGCAACGCGAGTGCGATGCCGATGACGACGATCGTCAGCATCGTCGCGAAAGGCTGCTGCCAGAGCCGCCCCAGCGAGCCCACCAGCGTCTGCACATGCCTTTCAAACCACTGGTTCATGGTCGATTCGCCCGTATTTCGGGCAAGGCCGGTTCAGGGTGGGCATCCCACGAGTCGACTGTGCGGCCTTGCGCCAGGATCACACGCCGCACGCCGAAGCGCTCGATCAGGTGGATGTCGTGGCTTGCGATCAGCACGGTCACGCCGACTTCGTTGAAACGCTTGAAGATGTTCATGACCTCGATCGCGAGATCGGGGTCGAGGTTGCCGGTGGGCTCGTCGGCGATCAGCAGTGCCGGCTTGCCGATGATTGCGCGTGCGATGCCGACGCGTTGCTGCTCACCGGTCGAGAGTTCGATCGGGCGCGTGCGTTCGCGGCCCAGCAGTCCCACCTGGTCGAGCGCGGCACGCACCCGTTTCTGGATTTCTTTCTCGGGCACGCCGGCGATGACGAGCGGCAGGCCGACGTTGTCATAGACCGGCCGGTCCATCAGCAGCTTGTGGTCCTGGAACACCACGCCAATCTGGCGGCGGAACGCGGGGATCTTGGAGCGCGGCAGGGCAGACGTGTTCTGGCCATTCACGACCAGCGTGCCCTTGCTCGGGCGCTCGATCAGCGCGATCAGCTTGAGCAGCGTGCTCTTGCCGGCGCCCGAGTGACCCGTGAGAAACACCATCTCGCCACGGGCGATTTCGAGCGAGAGGTCGCTGACCGCCTCGCGCCCGTTCGGGTAACGCTTGGAAACATGATCGAAGCGGATCACGCGCCGGCTCCCGCGCGCGAAGGCGACAACACGGCGTCGACGAATGCGCCGGCATCGAACACGTCGAAGTCGGCTGCCGTTTCGCCGATGCCGATGTAACGGATCGGCAGCTTCAGCGTATCGGCGATGGCCAGCACGATGCCACCCTTGGCCGTGCCGTCGAGCTTGGTCAT
>JBAVIQ010000563.1:0-10310 GCA_049687035.1 Steroidobacteraceae bacterium | reverse complement strand
TCCTTGAGGGCCGCGATGAAGCTGTTGGCCTGCGAGAAGCTCGCGATGGCCGCGGTCTCCGTGATCTCGAAGCAGATCTTGGTGCCGTCGATACCGCTGTTCTTCAGCAGCTTCTGCACGAACGGCAGGAAGTCCGCGTCGCCCAGGCTCTGGCCCGAGAGGTTGATCGAGCACAGCGCGAGACGCTCGCGCTCGTCGGCCTCGGAGACCAGCCAGCGCAGCGCGTGCTCGACCACCCAGCGGTCGATCTGCGGCGTGATGCCGTAGCGTTCGGCCGCGTTGATGAAGTTGTCGGGCGAGACGATCTTGCCGGTCTCGTCCCGCATGCGCAGCAGCAGTTCGTAGTGCGCGCCCGGTTCGTGCTTCTGCAGCGGCTGGATCGTCATCCGGAACAGCTCGAAGCGCGACTCCTCGAGCGCATTGTTGATACGCGCGGCCCACTGCATTTCGCGGCGGCGGCGCATGAGGTCGATGTCGTTGTCCTGGAAGCTGAAGACGCGGTTGCGCCCGCCCTCCTTCGCCGCCTGGCAGGCGCTGTCGGCCGACGATAGCACCGTCGCCACGTCTTCGCTGTCGCCCGTGATCGGGACGACGCCGATGCTGCAACCGAGGCGGAACGTGCGCTCTTCCCAGACGAACTTGTAGTTGCGCATGGTCTCGCGCAGCTGCTCGGCCATGACCAGCGCGTCGTCGAGCGAGCAGCTCTCGAGCAGCACGCCGAATTCGTCGCCGCCCAGCCGCGCGAGCGTGTCGCGCCAGCGGATCTTGGTCTTGAGCAGCGCGCCCACCTGCCCGAGCAGCGCGTCACCCGCACTGTGGCCACAGGTGTCGTTGATGATCTTGAACTGGTCGACGTCGAGGTGGCAGAGCGCGTACTGCGTTTCGCGCGCCTTGGCGCTGCGCAGCGAACGCTCGAGCCGGGCCTCGAATTCCCGGCGGTTGACCAGACCCGTCAGGATGTCGTGGCTCGCGTGGTACGAGAGCTTGCGGTTGAGTTCGCGGCTTTCGCTCACGTCGTGGAACACCAGCACGCCGCCACAGACCGCACCCGATCCGTCACGGATCGGCGAGGCGGTGCTCTCGATGTACATCTCGTTGCCGTCGCGCTTGATCAGCAGCGTCGGCCGCACCGACTTGATTGCGCGGGCGCGGCGGATCGCCACGGACAGCGGATTCTCGAGGGGCTCGCAGGTTTCCTCGTGGAAACCGCGGAAGATCTCGTCGATGCCCTTGCCCTGCGCCTCCTCGAACTTCCAGCCGGTGAGTTCCTCGGCGGTGGGGTTCAGGTACTCGACGATCATGTGCCCGTCGGTGGTGATGACGCCGTCGCCGATCGACTGCAGCGTGATCTGCGCGCTTTCCTTTTCCTTGAACAGCGCGTCTTCGTAGAGCTTGCGTTCGGTGATGTCGAATTCGACGCAGACCAGGCGACGCAGGCGGCCGGAGCCGTCGACGCGTGCCTGGGCGCGGCTCACGACCCAGCGCCAGTCGCCCTTGACGTGCCGCATGCGATGCACGCTTTCGAACATCGGCGTCCTGCCGGCGATGTGGTCGCGGATCATCGCCTGGACGCGCGCGAGGTCGTCCGGATGCACGAGGCGACGCCAGTCCGGCGTGACGTTCGCGTCGTGCTCGTCGTAGCCCAGCATCTTCCGCCAGCGCGGCGAGTAGTAGACGGTGTTGTTCTCGACGTCGAAATCCCACATGCCATCGTTGGCAGCGGGCAGCGACAGCGCGTTGCGTTCTTCGAGCCTGGCCAGGTAACGCTGGACGCGCAGCCGTTCGAGGCCGGTGGCGAAACTCGAGCCGACTAGCTTGAGCATCAGGTGCAAGTTCGCGTCCCAGCCTTCCCTGCGCGGCTGTGACGAGAACAGCGCAATGAAGCCATTGACGCGGTCGTTCAGCGACAGGCCGCAGACCAGGGCCGAGCGCACGTTGAATTCCGCCAGGCGCGCGGCATCAACTGCGTGCTCGCGGCGGGGGTGGAGCGTGTCGCGGATTTCGGCGATCCGCAGGTGCTCGAGCTTGCCGTTCAGCACCGGCAGCCGCTCCGCGGCATCGCCCTTCATGATCTGCGGATCGAACGGCGTGACCAGCCCGGTGGCTGCGGCCACCCGCTCGATGACCTTGCGCTCACCGTCGAGCAGTGCGATGCAGATGGCGTCCACGCCGGTCGCCTCGCGCAGCGCGTCGAGGTTGCGCTTGACGCAGTTGTCCCCGGCCTCGCTGGTCAGGCCGACGAAGTCGACAGCAACCTTGGTGACGAGAACGTCGAGACCGACGGTGGGATGCCCGCCATTGCCGAACACGAACTGTGTGGCCAGGAAATCTGCGGTTTCCTGTTCCTCGGTTTCGATCGGCGGGGGTTGCGACGACATCGCGCTATCCGGTCTCCTCGCGCGAACGTGGTCGCAGAATGATTTGACGGCGACTCGACCGACGTTGACGCGAGCCGGATTCTGACATAAAGCCCGAGGAACTCAAGCTAAGGCGCTGAATTTACTGACGCATTCGGCGGAATGTAGAGCCGGGCCCGACGCGCGTCGCCACGTGCGACGCAGGCGGGATCGGCACTGCCGCCGGTCACCAGGAACCAGTGCTGTCGATTCGCGCGACCGAGTTCCTGAACCTGCATGCCCTGGAAGCAGATCTCGAGCGTCTTCTGGTGCACGAGCAGCGCACGCCCGGGCTTCGCGGCATACCAGGCCGCAGCGTCGGCCGCCTCGGCTTCCTTTTCCTGCCAGCGAGCGTGGCCGAAGTTGATGCTGGACCGACGCAGTTCGAGCAGGTATTGCTCCTTCCAACCGACGAGACCGAGCTCCGCGATGCCAGTGGACGCCTGCTCGACCTCGGCCATGAACCCCCTGCCCGACCGCGCGTCGTCCATGCCCGGATACACAATGATGCCGACAGTCGCGAAGATTGCTGCGAGCGTGGCGCCGTAGGCGAGCCAGCCGTCCCGCACCCGGAACAGCGCGAGCGCAATGAGACCGCCGACGCCCGCCACGGCGAGCGGCAGCAGCGGAGCGATGCCGTAGTCACGAATGAGTCGCGCGCTGCTCTTGCCGTCGATGGCGAAATACATGGCGCCCAGCACCGCGCCGAGGGTGAGGAGCGCCGCAAGCATGAACGCGAGCTTGCGCGTCCTCGGCAGACGCAGGACTTCCGGCAGCCAGGTTGCCGCCGCCATCACCAGGGCGGGTACGGCCGGCAGCACGTATACGCCGCGCTTGCCCGAACTCATCGAGAAGAACAGCACGACGAGCACGACCCAGGCGAGCAGCACGGCGACGAACGTATCCCGCGAGCCGGGCCGCAGGGCCGCGCGCCACCGCGGCCACAACCATGGCACGAGCGCGGTCAGCGGCAACCACAGGACCGGGATCACGTTGACGAGGTAGAACCAGAACGGCTCGTGGTGGTGCCACGCTTCGGCGTAGCGTGTGACCGTCTGCTTGAAGAGGATCTCGTTGCGGTAAGCGAGCAGCTCGCCTCCCGCCGACGTGACCAGAATCATCGGCACGAACCACAACGCGATCGCGCCGAGGAAACAGACCGGCCCGAGCCACCAGTGGGAGTCGCGATGCGGCGCCGTCGTCGGCCACCCTCGCGCCGCGAGCACGACGAACGGAAGCAACAGCAGCAGCGGCAGGAAACCCACGCCCTTGGTGATGACGCCGACGCCGGCTGCGAACCAGCCGACGTAGAACCAGCCGAGCCCCACGCCGGCGAACAGGTGGCGCAGCAACCCATACAGGCTGAGCGTGGTGAAGAAGCACAGCACGCCATCGATCTGCGCCTGCCGGAACTGCCACACGAACTGGAACGTGAGCAGCAGCACGAGTCCGCCGGCGAATGCGACCTCGCGCCCGCGCACTCGCCGCAGCAAGTCGTACACGAGCACGACGGAGCCGATGCCCGCGAGCAGCGACGGCAGCAGGAAGCCCAGCCGCAGCGACCCGGTCAGCGCCATCGCCGCAGCCATCAGCCAGAAGAACACCGGGGGCTTGTCGGCGTACAGATCGCCGCCGACGCGCGGAATCATCCAGTCGCCGGAACGCAGCATGTCCTGCGCGATCAACGCAAATCGCGGCTCATCGGCGGGCCAGGGATCACGCAGGCCCAGACCCGTGGCCATCAGCACCAGCGCGAGCCCGATCAGCCAGAGCAGGTCGACGGTGACGTCGCGGGACGAGTTCGCTCCCGGTCGCAGCCAGCGGTCGAGCACCGAGTTCGCCACGCCGCCGGCGCCGTTCACGATCAGCGTTCCTCGCGGATCTCGACCCGCGGGGACGCGCGGCGAATCAGCCAGCTCAAGCCCCACAGGTCGACGATGCCGACCCAGAGCCGATTGTTGACACCGTACTTGGACGTGCCACGCATGCGTTCGCGATGGTTCACGGGCAGGGATACGACCTCGTACCCTTCACGCTGGAAGAGCGCGGGCATGAAGCGGTGCATGTTCCTGAAACGCGGCATGTGCATGAACACGTCGCGGTCGAACACCTTGATGCCGCACCCAGTATCCGGCGTGCCGTCCTTGAGGATCCAGCCGCGCACGCCGTTGGCGACGCGCGAGGAAACACGGCGCAGCCACGTGTCGCGACGCGTGGTGCGGTTGCCCATTACCAGCTTGAGCCTCGGTGACGCGGACTGCATCAGCGCGTCGAGCAGCCGCGGAAAATCGGCCGGATCGTTCTGGCCGTCACCATCGAGTGTCGCGATCCAGCGGCCACGCGCAAGGCGGACACCGGTGGCCACCGCGGCGCTCTGGCCCGAGCGCGTCACATGCTGGAGCAATCTGATTTCCGGCATGCCCTGCGCGCGCGCTGCGAGCACCATCTCGCCGGTCTTGTCCGTGCTGCCGTCGTCCACGAAGATCTGCTCGAATGAGTACTTGCCAGCGAGCGCCGCGTGAATTTCCTGCGCCAGCGGCAGGACGTTCTCGTCCTCGTTGCAGACGGGTATGACGACGGAGACGACGGGCGTCGGGGCCGGAGACGGATTGGTAGTCACGGTCGAAGAAGCCCTGCAGTTGTGGTTTATGCGGCGGCCGCCTGCGGGGCCGTCGGGTAGTATAAACGCTCCCCTGTACCGGGGCCGCCGCCGGTCGCCCGACCCATTTCCTGTGAAAGACCGTCTCGCACATTCCCGTCCGCACGCGTCCGAAAGTCGCCGGCTCGGCTGGGCCCTGGCGATCACGGCGTCGTTCATGGCGCTCGAGGTCGCGGGCGGACTGATTTCGGGCTCGCTCGCTTTGCTGGCCGACGCCGGCCACATGCTGACCGACACCGCCGCGCTGGCGCTGGCCTGGATTGCAGCCCGGCTAACCATGCGTCCGACGAACCCCCGCCGCTCGTACGGTTACCACCGTGCGCAGGTGCTGGCAGCGTTCGTAAACGCGATCGCGCTGTTCCTGGTGGTCGTGTGGATCGTGATCGAAGCCGTGGACCGGCTGTCGACGCCACGCCCCATCGAGGGCGGGACGATGCTCGGGGTCGCGCTGGCCGGACTGCTCGCGAACGTCTCGGTGTACGCGATCCTGCGCAAAGGCAACCAGGACAACCTGAACGTGTCCGCGGCCCGCCTGCACGTGATGGGCGACTTGCTCGGCTCGATCGGCGCGCTGCTCGCGGCAGGCATCATCCTGACCACGGGCTGGACACCGATCGACCCGATCCTGTCGGTACTCGTCGCGGTGCTGATCCTGCGCAGCGCGTGGTCGCTGCTGCGAAAATCGACCAGTATCCTGATGGAGGAAACGCCGGACTCCGTCGATCCGGATGCCCTGCGCCAGGCACTGCTGGCGAACGTGCCTGGCGTGCGTGACGTGCACGACCTGCACTGCTGGTCGCTCACCTCGGGGCAGACCATGCTCACGCTGCACGTGGGGCTCGCCCCCGGCGCCGATGGCGGACTCGTGCTGCGTGAAGCCAAGCGCGTAATCGCGGAAAAATTCGCGATCGACCATTCAGCCCTGCAACTCGAGCAGGCAGAATGCCCGGATGAAGTCTGACGGCCACGCCGCTGCAATCGCCGCAATCGCAACATGACCCCGGAACACGACGACCCCGCGGCGGCCGACGACGAACCGTCGTCCAACGAGCCCGCGCCGCTCAAGAACACGCTGTACCGCAAGGTCACACGCGGCAAGCGCAGGCTCACCCGCGGGCGGCTGCTGCTGTACCGCGTCGCCGCGGTCGTTGCCTGGTGGCTCGTGCGCGCCATCTGGGCAAGCTGTCGCGTCACGCACGTCGCCGGCAAGGAGACCGCCGAGCGGGCCATAGGCGACGTGAAATCGCTGATCCCGGTGTACTGGCACCAGCACATGCTGTTCGGCGCGCGGGCCCTGCTCGACCTGCGCGCTGCCGGGCTCAAGGTCGGCTTCCTCGTGAGCCCCTCGGTCGACGGCACCGGCCCTGCCATGCTCGTGCAGAAGTTCGGCGCCCACGTCATCCGTGGCTCGTCGACGCACACCGGTGCGCGCGCGCTGCGTGATTACTACGAGACCATCGTCAAACAGCAGATCTCGCCCGCGATCACGCCCGATGGCCCGCGCGGGCCGCTGCACGAATTCAAGCCTGGCGCGATCATGCTGTCGCAGATCACGGGCAAGCCGATCCTGCCGATCGCGATCGCACATTCGTGCAAGGTCACGTTCCGAACCTGGGACTCGTTCGAGCTGCCGCTGCCATTCAGCCGTATTGCAATCGTCTACGGCGAACCAGTGAAGGTGAGCCGCACCATGGACGCCGCAGCGCTTGCCGGCTGGCAGCAGCAGATGGCTGAGCGCCTACTCGATCTGCGTCGTCAGGCCGAAGTTGCGCTCAAGCAGGGCTGACATCCAGGCATCGTCCAGTTCCAGGGGCACGATGATCGGCGTCAGCTTGTTCTCGGCGGCGATGTGGCCGATAACGCCGGGCAAGTCATCCAGCGCCTGCAATTCGTAGCGCTGACTGCGCACGATCGCAGCCCCGAGCAGGTCTGCGAGCGCCACTTCACCCGTCGCGCGCAGTCCCAGGCCCGCGGCTTTCAACGCCGCTTCGGTGGCGGTCCAGCGCCGCAGCTTCGCAACTGTCGCGGAGTCCGCCCCATCGAGTCGATCCTCGATGTCGATGCCACAGTCGCTGTCGGCACAAACGATGCAGGTCACGCACGAACTCGAGTGCGAAATGCTGAAATGCGGGCCTCCGGCCAGCCGCGGCTTGCCTGCCGGTGGAAACGTGAAAGCCTGCGGCGGGAATTCCCGTTGGGTCATGCGGGCCGCTCCCGCCAGGACGAGACCCAGGCCAGCCAGGCTGGCTCGCCGCGCTGCTGGCTCGCGCCGCTCCAGTTCGAGACGATGCGCGTAGGGCAAAGCCTGCAACAGCGACTCCTGCCACGACGGGCAGGACAACGGCAGTCGCAACTGCGCGTGAAGTATAATTGCGTCGGTCATCGTGCCCGGGAAAGAAGGACTTTTTGCCATGGGTACCGTGTGACCCGCCCCTGCCGCCAGTGAACACCCGTCGCCCGAAAATCACCAGTGCGACCGCACCGCCCGCGGCGCTGCAGCCGCACGAACTCGGCAGTACCGACGAAACGATCGTCGTCCTGCGCCGCACGTTCGACGAACTCGGCGATCTCTTTCGCATCCACGTGCCAAGCCGCGGCGCCTCAACCTGGGTCGCCAGCCATCCGGACGACGTCAAGCGCGTCCTGGTGACGAACCACCGCAACTACACCAAGGGCGTCGGCATCGACCGGGTCAGGCTGCTGCTCGGCCACGGCATCATGACCAGCGAAGGCGAGTTCTGGCGGCGGCAGCGACGCATGATGCAGCCAGCGTTTCACCGCCGCGTCGTCGAGCGCTACGCGTCGATCGTGCGCGAGGAAAACGAGTCCCTCGGCACCGAATGGCGCGCGGCTGCTCGCGGCACCGGCAGCGTGAACGTCACGCGGTCGCTCAGCCGGCTGGCACTGCGCGTCATCCTGCGTGCGCTCTTCGCTGACGACCTGCGGCAACTCGTGCCCGACCTCGACGACAATCCTTTCGCCGCCATCCTGCAGGACGCGCGCCGCGATACTCGCTTTGCCTATCAATTCCGCCAGCTGGCGCGCGACGTGAAGGCACTGGTCGCGGTTCGGCGGGCACGGCAACAGCGGCGATTCGACCTGCTGCAGTTGCTGCTCGACGCCAGGGACGCCGATACCGGCGAGGGCATGAGCGACGCGGAAGTCGTCGACGAGGTCATGACGCTCGTCGTCGCCGGTCACGAAACGACGGCAAGCACGCTCAACTGGACGTGGTGGCTGCTGGCCGCCCATCCCGCCGTCGCAATGCGCGTTGCCGAGGAACAGCGCGCCGCGGACGACCTGGGTCTCGCGAGCTATGCCGACCTGATCCGCCTGCCTTACACGCGGCAGGTGGTCGACGAATCGATGCGGCTGTACCCGCCGGGCTGGCTGCTGACCCGCCGCAGCATCGGACCGGACACGCTGGGTGGGCATGCGGTACCGCCGGGCACCGACGTCTTCATCAGCCCGTACCTCGTGCATCGACATCCGCAGCACTGGAGCCTGCCAGAGACGTTCGATCCGGGCCATTTCGATCCCCCGCAGGTCGAAGCTCGCCACGCATTCGCGTACATTCCGTTTGCGGCCGGACCGCGCCACTGCATCGGGCAGAACTTCTCGCTCTACGAGATTCTCCTGCACTTCAATTTTGCGGTGCGCCGGTTTCAGCTGACCGATCCGCAGCCCGTGCAGCCTCCCCTCGAGGCGCGCATCAACCTGCGGACGGCCAGCGACGTTCACATGAGAATAAAGCAGCGATGATCAGGTACCAGACGCTTCCGGACATGCTCGACGACCGCGCAAGCGGCGACGGCGTGATCGTTTACCTCGAGGGCGAAGGCGCCGAGAAGACGCTCAAGCTCTCGGAGCTGCGGCGGCGCGCGCTCGGCATCCTGTTCCACCTGCAGCGTGTCGGCGCCAAACCGGGCGATCACCTGATCCTGCACGTGGCGAGCAACGAGCAGTTCATCGACGCGTACTGGGCCTGTCTTTACGGCGGCATCGTGCCGGTGCCGGTCGCGGTCGGGATCAGCGACGAGCACAAGCACAAGCTCCTGCGCATCGCGAAGCAACTGGGGAACCCGTTCCTCTACACCGACAAGAAGCTCCGCGACCGACTCGCGACGTATGCCGCGACCCTCGGCGAGCCCGAGGCCTGGAGCGTGCTCAAGCCGCGGACGTTCCTGCTCGATGCACTCGACGACATTTCGCGGGCCGGAACACCGGCCGGCCTGAGCCCGGACCAGACGGCGTTCATCCAGTTCTCTTCCGGTTCGACGAGCGAACCCAAGGGCGTCGTGCTCACTCACCGCAACATCCTGACGAACGCCGAAGGTGCACGCCAGGCCGCGGGATTCAACGAGCATGATGTTTCGCTCAGCTGGATGCCGCTCACGCACGACATGGGCCTGATCGGCTTCCACCTGATGATGATGTACGCGGGCGTGCGCCAGCACCTGATGCCGACGGACCTGTTCGTGCGTCGCGCCCTCCTCTGGCTCAAGTGGTCGTCGCAAAAGCGCGTGACGGTCACGTGCTCGCCGAACTTCGGCTACCGCCACTGCCTGCGCGCGCTCGGCGACAAGACGCTGGAGCACCACGACCTCTCGAGCATCCGGCTGATCTTCAACGGCGCCGAGCCGATTTCCGTCGAGCTGGCCGAGGAATTCCTCGACCGCCTCGCACCGTACGGGCTGCGTCGCACCTCGATGTTTCCAGTGTACGGTCTGGCGGAAGCGTCACTCGCCGTGAGCTTTCCGCCGCTCGATACGCTGTACCGCTGCATCACGGTCGATCGACGCTCGCTGGGCGTCGGGTCGCCGGCGCGGCATGTCGATGCAACTGATCCCACTGCGCTCAAGCTCATGTGCGAAGGCAAGCCGATTCCCTACACCCGCGTGCAGCTCGTGGACGATACGGGGGTGGAAGTTGCGGCAGGCACCGTGGGTCACCTGTTGCTGCAGGGAGACAACGTCACGCGCGGTTACTTCCAGAACCCGGAAGCGAACGCCGCCGCGATCACCGCCGATGGCTGGCTGCGCACGGGCGACCTTGCGCTCGAACACGAGGGCAGCCTGTACGTCACGGGTCGTTCCAAGGAAATCATCTTCGTCAACGGCCAGAATTATTACCCGCACGACCTCGAATCGGTGCTGCAGGCGGAGCCTGGCCTCGAACTCGGCAAGGTGATCGCTGCCGGCGCGCGTGCAGCCGCGTCGCCTGCCGATGAGCTCGTGCTGTTCGTGCTGCACCGG
>JBAVIQ010000562.1:0-1884 GCA_049687035.1 Steroidobacteraceae bacterium | reverse complement strand
GTTCCAGGAACTCGTCGCGCATGGCCGCAACACGGGCGATGCGCACGCAGAACGCTTCTCCAACGCCGAAGGCAGCCACATGTCGAGCATCGGGCTGTTCAAGACGCTGGAGCCGTACTACGGCAGCAATGGTTACTCGCTGCGGCTCTCGGGCCTCGACCCCGGTTTCAACGACAACGCCCTCGCGCGCGCGATCGTCATGCACGGTGCGCCGTACGTCAGCGCCGCGATCGTCGAGCGGCTCGGCCGGCTCGGCCGCAGCTGGGGTTGCCCGGCGCTGCGTCCGGAAATCGCTCGCACCGTCATCGACACGTTGAAGGGCGGCGCGCTGCTGTTCGCCTATTACCCCGACCGCAAATGGCTCACCGAGTCGCCGTACTTCCAGTGCGACGGCCCGCCGGGCAGGGTGGTTGCTGCAGCGCCGCAGCATTCGAACTCGGGCTGACCGCTCGATCCGGCGACACAACGCCGGCTTGCGACCTTTTGGCGCGGCCGTGCATCTAACCTGCCGAATGTCTGCATTTCTCGATACCGCCCTCGATCCCGCCAGCATCGAACTCGCTCGTGCTGGTGACGAAGCCGCGCTGGCCCAGATCTATCGGGCCTTCGAAGTCCCGGTCCGTACGTTGGCCCGTCGCATCGTCACGCCACGTTCCGCGGCGGAGGACGTGGCCCAGGACGTCTTCGTCGACGTCATCACCCGGCTGCATCAATACCAAGGGCGTGGCTCGTTCGCGGGTTGGGTCCGCAGCATTGCCGTCTCGCGCTGCCTCATGCACCTGCGTTCGCCCTGGCACCGCGGCCAGCGCTGGCTGACCGGTGCGACCCGCTCGATCGACGAGTTGCACCAGGACTGGCAGGCAGAGCGCCGGCCCGGTGCTGCTGCTGCGGATCGCGCAGATGCGATCGATCTCGAGCGCGCGTTGGCCCGGCTCGGCGACAACGCGCGGGCCGTCGTGTGGCTGCACGACGTCGAGGGCTACACCCATGCCGAGATCGGCGCGCTGTTCGGCGCATCGGCCAGTTTTTCCAAATCGCAGCTTTCCCGCGCGCATGAGCGCCTGCGTGACTTGCTGCATTTCGAAGGAGACGGGACCTCTTGCTTTCCCGTATCGAGCACACCATGAACCTGACCGAAGAACTCCGATCGTTGCCTGCGGCCGAGCCGCGTCGCGACGGCTGGGCCGACGTGCAGTCGCGCCTCGCCGCCAGGAAAACGATGCATGCGCGGCGCAGGCTGGGCCTGCAACTCGCTGCTGCGGCCTCTGTTGCGATCATTGCCGTGACGGCCGCGTGGCGGGTCGGGGATGTCGTGACTGAGCACCCGGGCTCGATGGCCGTCGAACTTACGCCGCTAACGGCGGAGCAGGCGCTCGCGCTCGATCGCGTCGCGCAGCTACAGACGCAGTCGCAGACGCTCGACGAGATGCTGTCGGTGATCGGCGAGCGTCCGGTCGTCGAGCGCGCCGGCACGAGCGTGCCGATCGACACGCTCGAGTCGCAGGTGCTGTGGATCGACCACCAGATTTCCATCGGCGACGGTGATATCGAACCGGGCTCGGCCGAGCAGCTCTGGCGCGAGCGCGTCGCAGCAATGAACTCCCTGGTGCAGTTGCGCTACGTGGAAGCGCAGCGCATCGACATGTGACAACGAGGACCTGACCATGCAATCCGTACGAATCAGAACAGTGGCGCGCCGCGCGCTCGGCGCGTTGCTCGCGTCGGCCATCGCGCTCGCGGCAACGACGCAGGTTGCCGCTGCGGCCGAGACGCAGGACAAGGCACAGCTGCAGCAGCAGCTCGACGCTGCGCGCGGCCGTCTCGACGATGCGGCGCGCGACGTTGCCGACCTTTCGCGCAAGCTCTACGGCGACGACTTCGAAG
>JBAVIQ010000561.1:0-22426 GCA_049687035.1 Steroidobacteraceae bacterium | reverse complement strand
CGCGGGCTGCTCCAAGCCGAAGCAGGTACAGCCGGAAACGACGACCCAGGCGCCGGTCGACAGCGGCGCACAGACGAGCGGCCTCGGCAACGAGACCGGTCCGGCCACGGCAGCGACCGCAGGCGCGATGAGCGCGGCACAGCAGCAGGCGCTCGCCGCCCTGCAGTCACGCAACATCGTTTATTTCGAGTACGACAGCAGCGAGATCCGCGCTGACTACGTCAGCGTCGTCGCAGCGCACGCGGCTTACCTGACCAAGTACCCGGCCGCGCGCGTGCGCCTCGAAGGGCACGCCGACGAACGCGGCTCGCGCGAATACAACATCGGCCTCGGTGAAAGACGTGCGCAGACGGTGCGTAAGGCGCTGATGCTGCAGGGCGTCACTGAGTCGCAGATCACCACGGTCAGCTACGGCGAAGAGCGTCCTGCGGTCGAAGGTTCGGACGAATCCGCCTACGCGCAGAATCGCCGCGTCGAATTCGCGCACGTGCAGTGATCCGATGAATACCGTCGTGCGTGGCGCCTTGCTGGCGTCGGCCTTGCTGGCCAGCTCGCTGGTCCATGCGACCGCCAGCAACAAGGAACTCGAGTCGCGGGCGGATGCCAGCGACCAGCGGCTGGGCACGCTCGAAAGCCGGGTCAACCAGGCGTTGCTTGACCTGCAGCAGCAGATCGAGAAATCGCAGCAGGAGCTGCGCACGCTGCGCGGCCAGATCGAGGAAGCCCGGCACGAACTCGAGTCATTGCAACAGCAGCAGCGTGACCTCTACAGCGACCTGGACCGGCGCCTGCTGGTGATGGAGAACGGCGCCGGTGGGGTTCCCGTCGCGGCGGGCGGGTCCACCCAGGCACCCAATGCCGTGTTCGCGGACGAATCCGCCGTGTACGGCGAAGCGTTTGCCGCGATGAAGGCCGGCCGCTACGAGGAAGCCGCACGCGGCTTCCAGACGTACCTCGCGAAGTATCCGCGCGGACCGCGCGCCGACAACGCCACCTACTGGCTCGGCGAAGCGCAGTTCGTCCAGAGCCAATACGATGCGGCCCTGAAGTCTTTCCAGGCCGTCGGCACCTTTGCGGAGTCACGGCGCCTGCCGGATGCGATGTACAAGGTCGCGCTCTGCCAGTACGAGCTGAAGGCGTTCAAGAACGCGCGCGCGACGCTGAACAAGGTCATTTCGACCTACCCGGACGCCGACGCCGCCAAACTGGCCCAGACCCGGATCGACAAGCTGAATGCCGAGGGCCGGTGAGCCGGCTCAAGGTCACCGAGACCTTCGTCTCGATCCAGGGCGAAGCCGACGCCGTCGGTTGGCCCACGCTCTTCGTCCGCCTCACGGGATGTCCACTGCGTTGCGTGTACTGCGATACGCAGTATTCGTTTTACGGCGGCGAGTGGCGCACGCTCGATGAACTGCTCGTGATCGCGCGGGAGAGCGGTGTGCGCCACGTCTGTGTCACTGGCGGCGAGCCGCTGGCACAGAAGGCGTGCCTCGAACTGCTGACCGCCCTGTGTGACGCGGGCTATTCGGTGTCGCTCGAGACCAGCGGGGCGCTCGACGTCGCCGCGGTCGACCCGCGAGTCAGTCGCGTCGTCGACTTGAAGACGCCCGAGTCCGGCGAAGTGGAACGCAACAAGCTCGAGAACCTCGATGTGTTGACGGCGCACGATCAGCTCAAGTTCGTGCTCTGTTCGCGCGCCGACTATGAATGGGCACGTGACCTGCTGCGGGAGCGCGCCGTTCCGTTGCCTGCGCAAGTGCTGTTCTCGCCAGTGTGGGGTCAGGTCGAGCCGCGCGATCTCGCGAACTGGATCCTCGCCGATCGCCTGCCGGTGAGGCTGCAGGTGCAGCTGCACAAGTACCTCTGGGGCAACGAGCCGGGCCGCTGATGACGAAGCAGGACGTTGACACGCGCGGCACCGTTGCCCCGCGACCGGCCATCGTGCTGGTTTCGGGCGGGCTCGATTCCGCGACCTGCCTCGCGATTGCGCGCGCCGAGGGTTACCGTTGTCACGCGCTCAGTTTCCAGTACGGGCAGCGTCATCACGCCGAGCTGAACGCCGCCCGCAAAGTGGCGGCCCAGTTGCGCGCCGTCGAACACCGCGTCATGCAGATCGACCTCGGCGCATTCGGAGGATCGGCCCTGACGGACGCGTCCATCGCCGTCCCCGAAGACGGGACGAGCGGCGCAACCATCCCGGTCACCTACGTGCCGGCTCGCAACACGGTCTTCCTTGCCTTTGCCCTGGCGTGGGCCGAAGTCCTGCAGGCGCACGACATCTTCATCGGCGTGAATGCCGTCGATTACTCTGGTTATCCGGACTGCCGTCCTGAATTCATCGATGCGTTTGCGCGCATGGCCAATCTCGCCACGCGCGAAGGCGTCGAGGGCAGGGAGCCGCTGCGGATCCGCACGCCTTTGATCGACCTGACGAAGGCCGAGATCATTCGACGCGGCCTAGGCCTGGGGGTCGATTTCGGAACGACCGTTTCCTGCTACCAGGCAGACGAACAGGGCAGGGCATGTGGCCGTTGCGACTCCTGCCGCCTGCGCGCAGCCGGGTTCGAGGCAGCCGGAGTGTCCGATCCCACCGTCTACCGATGATCGGCTATGATTGGCGGCTCGTTGCAACGGGCCGTTAGCTCAGCGGTAGAGCAGCTGGCTTTTAACCAGTTGGTCGATGGTTCGATCCCATCACGGCCCACCAACCAACGCGATCTCTGAGTGGCGTCGGCGCTGACGTCACGCCCCGCCTACTCGACCGTGACCTGATAGGTCACATTTCCCGACGCGGCAGGTTGCAGGAAGCCGATGAACTGCCACCGCAGCGCTCCCGTTGCCCCGACTGCCGGAGCAGTCAACGTGCACTGCGTCAGCGAGGCCGGCAGCGCTGTCCCGCAGACCCCGGCGGCGAACGTGGTAAAGGTCGGCGTCATGTCGTTGATCACGAGGTCGCCGATTGCGGTGCTGCCACTGTTGGCGTAGGTGATGCGATACTCGAGGACGTTACCGGGGGCGGCGGCATTGCTCTTCACCCAGCCGCCGGACTGCGTCACGTTGCGGACCTCCTTGATGAGCAACAGGGCGCTCGAGCTGGTGACCGTCACGTCCTGGCGCGTATAGCTCGCGGTCAGCGCAGGATTCGCGTTGCTGTAGACGAAAAATGCCTGCACCGTGACGACTCGGGTCGCACCGGACGGCAACCCGGCGGGTGCGAATTCCTGGAGGATCAGGCACAGGCGTTCACCGGCCTGGACCGCAACGGCCCCCGCCAGCGGCGTGTCGCCGGGCGTCGCAAGGACGCCGTTGCAGTCCGCGTCCCGGTAGAGCGTCTCGCTCCAGCCGGCGACTTCGGGACTGGATGCGCCGAGCGTGCTGAAGCTGACCTGGCCGCCCGATCCCGCGATGAAGACGTGCGGATAGGACACGCTCGATCCCGGTTGCACGGTCAGCGTGCCGTCGGTCAGGAAGCGGCTGGCAGGCACGTCGCCGAAATCGACTCCCGCGTAGGCCACGTTGGCCGCGATCAGCAGTTGCACGCGGTCCGTGCCGCGGTCGTAGCTGCCACCGGTGTTGCCCGGCTGGCCGCCCGCCGACGTGTAGCCGGTCAGGTTCGTCTCGACGACGCACACCGTGGCGCCCACGGCGACGGTCTCCGGAACCGCGATTGCATAGTCGCCGGCCCCATCGCTCGTGGCGGTGGCGTAGTCGGTCGCACCGCAGTCGGTGAGGCGAACCGTGACGGCAGGGATGCCGGGTTCGTTGCCATTGCGCGCACCGTCGTTGGGCACGCCTCCGGGGCCGACGCCGGTGTCGGCAAACACGCGGCCGCGCAGCAAGCGGTTGCTGATCGCCGTGGTGGCGCTGGCGGCGTTGTTGGTTACGTCAGGGTCGAAGATCGAGCCGTCACCCGGGGGCGAAAAAGTCACCGTGTTTACGACAGTCCCGTTAGCCGTCGCCGTGCCATCGACGGTGAGAGTCAGAAAATTGCCGGCGCCGGCTGCGATCGACACGTTGTTCAGCGAGATCACGTTGTTCGACCCGGAGGCGCCGGTCCCGGCGGCAACCGTGTCACAGTCCGCGGTGCCCGTCGCGACGCAGGCCCAGGAGGTGGAGGTGATCTGCGCGGGCACCGTGTCGGCAAGCGACGCCCCGGTCACGTTCGATGGGCCGGCGTTGCGCGCGATCAGCGTGTAGGTGACCGTGTTGCCCTGCGTGGCGCTGCCCGGCCCGGTCTTGGTCACAGACAGGTCGGCCGCCGGCGAGACGTCGAGTGTGGCGGCCGCGGTGTTGTTCGTGGTGTCGGGATCCGCCTGGTCGAGCGTGATGATCGCGCCGCTGTTGGTCACGTTCCCGGGGACGGCTGCCGTTGCGACGATCTGCAACTCGACCTGCTGGCCGACCGCCAGGGCGCCGACCGTCCACAGACCCGTGCCGGGGGCGTAGGAGCCCTGGCTCGCGGCACTCGACACGTAGTTGAGGCCGGCCGGCAGCAGGTCGCGGACAACGACGCCGCTCGCCGGGCTGGGCCCGTAGTTCCTGAGTTGCAGCGTGAAGTTGACCGAGTCACCGACGTACGTGGACGGCGTATCCGCGATCTTGGTGAGCGCCAGGTCCGCAGAGCCGCCACTCAGTACGCTCACCGAGGCGGTGTCGTCGGTCGGGTCGGCGTCGGGCTGGACGGAGGCCGTGCGGGCCGCCGTGTTGACGATGGTGCCGAACGCCGTATTGGTCGCAATGACGGTCAGCGTAACGCTCGCACCGTTGGCAAGCGCGCCCACCGTCCACTGCCCGGTGCCCGGCACATAGGACCCCTGGCTCGCGACGTGTGACTGGTAGGTGAGCCCGGCCGGCAGCAGGTCGGTCAACGCGACCCCGGTCGCGCTGCTCGGGCCGTTGTTGGTCGCGGTGATCGTGAAAGTGAGCGGCGTGTTGAGCGCGGGCGGCGCCGCGACGTTGACGGTCTTCGTAACCGCGATGTCGGCGGCCTGGCCGGTCAGCGTGACGCTCGCAATGTTGTTGGACGGATCCGGGTCGGGCAGGGCGCTCGTGGTGATGCTCGCCGTGTTCGTGAGCGGCGTGGCGGCCTCGGTGACCTTGGCGACGACGGTCAGCGTTGCTGTCGCGCCGCCCGCCAGTGCGCCGGCGACACTCCATACCCCGGTATTGGGATCGTAGCTGCCCGTGCTCGCGGTGTGGCTCACGTACTCCAGGCCCGCGAGCAGTTGGTCGACGACCGCCGTGGCCGCGGTGCTGCCCGGGCCGAGGTTGGTGAGCGTGATGGTGAAAGTGACGTTGGCAGCGAGGTTCGGCGTGGTCGTGTCGACGGTCTTGGTGAGTCGCAGATCGGCTGACTGCGGCGACACGACAGCGCTGCCGCAGTTGTTGGCGACGTTCGTGTCGGTCTCGTTCAGCGCGTACAGGCAGGCCTGGTTGGTCGTGGTCTGCGACGTGGCGGCTTTGGCGGTGAGCGTGAGGGTCGTGCTCGCGTTCACCGCCAGCGCCCCGATGTACCAGAGGCCAGTGCTCGGGTCGTACGGATCGAACGAACCCTGCGCCGCACTGCTCGAGACGTACTCCAGGCCCGCCGGCAGCAGGTCCTGTACCCGCAGGTTACTGACGGCGTTCGGCCCGTTGTTACGCGCGGTGACGGTGAAGTTGACGTTGGCGCCCAGCGCGGGTGTGGCCGTACTGACCGACTTGGTGACCGAGACGTCGGTCGAGGGGTAGATCACCGTCGTCGTCGCCGAGGTGGTGTTGTTTGCCGGCGGGTCGAGCTCGTCGTTGCCCCAGGTGTACCGCAGCGTGGCCGTATTGGTGATCGTTCCGGAAGTGGCGGGTGCCGTGACGATGAGATCGAAGAACAGCGAGTTGGGGCTGCCGGTAAGCTTCTTCAGGTCGTTGGTCGTCGTGCAGGTGACCGTCGCGCCACTCGCGCTACAGGTCCACTTGTCGCCGCCGTCCGGCACGGTCACCAGCGCGAATCCAACGTAGCTGACTCCCGGAGGAAGCGTGTCCACGACGGTCAACACGTTGTTGGCGTCCTGGGTGCCGAGATTGTTCAACGTGAGCCGGTAGGTCAGCGTGCCGCCGACCAGCACGGGATCCGGACTGTCCGTCTTGGTCAGCTGCAGGTCGGCGTTCTTGATGGTGTCGTCGTCGACGTAGGCGCTGGCCTGGTTGTCCGCGGCGTTGCCGTCGTAGGACGTGGACGTGACCGTCGCGACGTTCAGGACGCCGTCGTTGTTATCGCCGGCGCAGGTGAAGGTCAGCGTGGCGGTGGCTGCGTTCGCGAGTGACGCGAGGCTCCAGGTGCCGCCGCTCGTGACCTGTGCGATCGTCCATGGTGAAGCCGGCGACACTGTGCCGGCCGATGGCACGACGGTGCACGCCGTGGTGTTCACGTTGTACTTGGCTACGCCCGGGCCGCTCATGACGTCGGTCACGACGATGCCGGTCGCGGTACCCGGGCCGTTGTTGCGCAGCGTCACGACGAACGTGTCGACCTGCGTGCTGCCGCCCCCCGGCTGCGTAAAGCTGCCGGTCTTCGTGATGGCGAGGTCCGCCGGCGCGCCCAGCGTGATGGACACGGTCGAGGAGTTGTTTGCCGGATTCTGGTCCTGGAAGTCGGGGCTCGAGACCCGCGCGGTGTTGGCGATGCTCGAGCCGGCGCTGCCGGACGGCGTGACCGTCAGCGTGATCGCCGAGCTCGCGCCCGCCGCAAGCGAAGCGCGGAAACACGTTACGCGCCGGTCCGTGGACTGGTACACGCAGTCCCAGCCGGCGCCTGAGACACTCCCGAACGTGAGCGAGCTCGGCAGCGTGTCGTTGACCGTGAGGCTGGTGGCAGCCACCGGGCTCGGGTTCTGCACGGTCAACGTGTAGGCGAACGGGGCGCCCGGGGGAAAAGCACCCGCCGGCGCGGTCTTGGTGATCGAGACATCCACGCCCGGAAGGACTGTCGTCGTGGTCGTGCTGCTGTTGTTGCCGGGCACGAAATCGGGCGTCGCCGACGACACCGTCGCCGTGTTGCTGACCGAGGTCGGCGCTGCCGGCGCGGTCACGTTGACCGTGATGCTGCTAGGCGTGCCGCCGGTGAGCGCAAGCGACGGCCGCGTGCAGCTGATCTTGCGCGTCCCCGTGTCGTAGCTGCACGTCCAGCCGCTGCCGGTCGCGCTGACGTAGGCGAGACCCGCCGGCAGCACGTCCTCGACCAGGACGTTGGATGCCGTCTCGGTGCCGAGGTTGCTGACGGCCAGCGTGTAGCTGTATGCCGCGTTGACCGCGACGGCCAGCGCCGACGCGGTCTTGGCGATTGCCAGGTCCGCCTTGGCCACGTTGTTGACGGTGACCTGGTAGGCGTCGAACGCGGTACGGTTGCAGCCGTCCGTGACGGTGACGCGCACGATCAGGGGCGTGTTCGATGCGACCTCGGGAGGTGTGAAGACGGTCGTTGGCGAGTTGGGCGCGGAGAACGTGCCGCCGCCGCTGCTCGTCCACTGGTAGCCGGTGATCGGGAATGGATGATTCACACTCGAGGTCAGCGTCAGCGTGCTGCCCTCGTTCACGACCGTGATGTTGCCGGCACTGATCGCGACGTCGGGGCTGCGGTCGATGAGCGCGAGCAGCCAGAAGTTGAAGAACGCACGCTGCGCGGCGATGTTCGCCGGCGCGGTGCCGCCCACGTCATGGCCGCCCTCGTACATCACGCGGCCGTACGTGCCGACGTCGAAGCCGCGGCCGTAGACGATCGCTGCCACGGGTCCGTCCGACTTGCTCGGTACGTCGGCAGGCGTCGTCGGGTCGGACACCAGCACCCTCGCGCCGGGACGCCAGGCGCCGCCTTTCTTCGGCAGATAGATCTGCTCGGACCCGCCCTGTTGCGCCGTGTCCGTCGTACCGATGAACTGCATCACCGGGTCGGACGGCAGGATGTTCGTGTACGGCGGCGAACCGTCGCCGTGACTGCCGAAGGGCACGAGGCCTCTCGTGCTCAGGAAGTTCATGTCCGGGTTGGTGGTCGGCGTTGCCGGATTGTCAATGTTCTCGAGCACGCTGACTGCGTGACAGCCGGACCAGAGGTAGCCGCGTGACTGCACGAACGGCAGCAGGTTCTTGTGGCTGGTCCAGGTCGGGTCGGCGTGCGGCAGGATGAAAAGGTCGTCACACGCGCTCAGGCTGGCCGTTGTGTCGCGACGGTAGGCCGTCGGCGGGATGCCGGCACGCGTCATGAAAGCCTCGGCGATCTTGCCGTTGGCGAGGTCGGAGACCACGCGCGCGATGCCGCTGATCGAGTCGTAGATCGGCACGCTCGGGATCGAAACCGTGGTCGGTCCGTCGACCGTCACGCCGAGCGCGCGCCAGTTGCTGATCGTGGCGACCACCGCCGGCGAGACATGGTCGGCGGTTACGATGAACGCGCTGGCGCGGTACGACTTGCCGGTACTGGGATTGGTGAAGTCGACGCCGTCCTTGGCCTTCGCCGGATTGATCGCCCAGAGCACCGGCACTTTCTGGTTCTTGACGAGCTCAAACATCAGACCGTAAGGGCGCATTGCGTTAGCCACGGTCGGCGCCAGGCTGCCCGTGTCCACGATGTACGAGCCCGCGGGAATCGTCACGTAGTCGGTGATGCCATCGTCCAGGGCGGCGGCGGGCGGCGGCGACAGCAGCCACAGCAGCGCGGCGAGCGCCGCGCCGATCCACGCGCGCGTCACCGGTGCACCTCGAGTTCCACGCGGCGATTGGGCTGCAGGCACGCCTTGAGCGCGTCGTTCACCGGTCCGGTGCAGAACTTGATCGGCTGCAGCGGGCCGAAGCCGCGGGTCTCGAACCGATCCGCCGGCAGCCCGAAGTGCTCGACGAAGTAGTCGCGCACGGTCTCGGCGCGGCAGCGGGACAGCTGCAGGTTGTACTCGTGCCGGCCCAGCCGGTCGGTGTGCCCGGTGATCACGAGCCGTTGCCAGGAGGCGGGGTCGCGCGCCAGCTCGGCACCGAATGCGTCGAGCTGCTCGCGGCCCGCGGGCAGCATGTCGGCGGCCTTGCAACGGTCGAAGCGGAACAGCGCATTCGCCGCGAGCGTCATGCGTTCGACGGACGGCAGTGGTGGTGGCGGTGGTGGTGGCGGTGGCGCGATGCAGGCGGCCGTCGCGGTCGCCAGCGCCGCCGCGAGGTCGTCGACCAGCGGAATCAATGGGCAAGGCTCGAGATGCTCAGGCGTGTTCATGTGGGCGTCGACTTCCCACTCATTATGCCCAAGCTCGAGCAGGCCGACCTCGAGGCGCGCGATGGGCTCACCCGCGCACTCGCGCAGCACCGGATCCGCCTTGGCGCGCTCGGCCGCAACCCACAGGTCCTCACGGATGCGCTTGACGGCGGGCAGCGCCGGCCACGACGTATCCGCAGGCGCTGCAGCGCCGGGCTCCAGGCTCGCTACCGTGCGCTGCGCATCGTCGAGCAACGCATCGGCAAGCGTCGTGCGGTCGTTTTCCTGGTACTCGTCCACCGCGAAATCGAGCATCAGTTCGGCACGCCAGAGCGCGTATGCGGAAGCGTGCCCTGGTCGCACGGCGTCGATGCGTCCGCGCAGTGCCTCCATCGCCACCCAATCGCGCCGGACCGCCTCGTCGCTGAAGCGCTGCTCGTAGCGCGTCGACAGTACGTGGCCCTGTTCGGGGGCGAGGCTCACGCAGCCCGACGCGGCGAGCGAGAGGAGCGAGGACCACAGGATCTGCAGCGTCGCGCGGCTCATCGCAGGAGGCCCTCGTCGAACTTGAAGCGAATTCGCAGGTACGTACCGCGCTCCAGCTGATCGCTACCGGCGAGCGCGGGGTCGTTGAAACCCGTGACGTTGTGCCCGACCGACAGCCAGAGGTTGTCCATGAGCTGGTAGCCGAGCTCGAGCCCGAAGGCATGGCTGCCCTCGCCATCCTGCCCCCAGCGGTACGCGACCTGCGGCGACAGGTCCCAGTCCTGCGCGAAGTCCCACGTCAGGCGGCCATACAGCAGGTTGCCGTGGAAGCGCGATTCCAGGCCGCCGCGCTGCTCGCGACCCCACTTGAATGCGTAGCGCGCCGTGCCGGTCAGCTCACGGGTCGGCTGGTAGTTCGCGTGCAACGAGACGATGTGCGTGTCCTCGCGGGCGGCTTCCGTGCCGCCGTCGGTCTCGCTCAGGTTGTATTCGTAGCGCCCGAGCGCGTTCCAGCGATCCACGTCCACCTGGCGCCAGGCCACGCCGAGCTGCTGCCGCGACAGCAGCACGCGCGTGTCATCGGCGTTGCCGTGCTGGATGGAGAGCGCACTGCGGCCGAGCAGGCTCCAGTCCTTGTCGAGCTTCAGCGACATTCCCAGCGTGTTGAGGTAAGCATCGCCCGAGTCCGCATCGCGGGCCTCGAGACTGCCGTAGAGCTTGTAGCGGTCGCTGCCGTTGTACTCGAGCGACGTCGTTGCAGCCGCCGAGTTGTTGCCCGCAACGCCGCCGAATGCAGCCGTATGCTCGAGGCTCGCCCCGAGGTTCAATCCATCGCGCAGCGTCCACACGTTGCGCACGCCGCTCGCTGCCTGGCCCTCGCGGCCGGAGATCGCGTCGCGCAGGCGCAGCTCGCTGAAGATGCGACCCTGCTGCAGGTAGGCACTGTCGATGCCGATGAGAGCGATGTTGTTCTGCTGCGTCGTGTTGAGCGTGTACGGATTGCCGAGGCTCGAGAGGAATTCATAGCGCCCATACAGCCGGGTCTTGCCGACCAGCGGGTAGTCGCCGCCGAGCGCGAGCATGCGTTTGTCCGCGACGCGGACGTCCTGTTCGGCCTCAACGTAGACTTGGCCGTCATTGAGCGAGGGCAGCTGGGTCGACAGCCGGCCGCGCAGGGTCAGCAGGTCGTTGGGCGTCACGCCCGCAGTGGCAGGGTCGGCCGGCGTGGCGGTCTCGGTCGAGGCGCGCACGCCCGCCTCGGCGGTGAGCGTGGGCGTCAGCCGGGTCGACACCGTCAGCAGCGCGCCGGTGCGCTCGCCGCCCGCGACCAGGTCGCGGCTGTGCACGGCCTCGGCGCGGATGGAACTCTTGGCGTCGAGCTCGTAGGTCGCCATGGCCGTCGCTTCGGTGCGACCGCCGCTGAACCCGGAACTCGTGTTGTCGAAACTGCGGTCGGCGGTCGTGACCTGCGCACGCACGCGCAGGTCGCCGTCCTGCTTGAGCCACTCGATCCGGCCGGCAAGTCCCTGGCCGGCGAGCCGGGTGTCGGTCTGCGCCAGCTCGGCGATGACCGCGCTGCCGTCCGTCGGCCTCGCGACCGCCGTCATGCCGACCAGCGTCATGGGGTTCTCAGGGTTGTCGTCGCGCACCAGCGAAGCGCCGAGCTCAACGCGCTCGTGCACCTTGACGCGCGCGTCGGCGCCGGCGGTCCAGTATTCGGGACCGCCGCGGTCGGCCTCGTAGGTCACGCGGATGAAGCGCGGATTGAGGTTCGCATCGAGCGACGCGACCGGCGCCTTGAACAGGATGCGCTTGCTGAGCGGTTCGATCACGTAGTCGACGAAGCGCGCGAGCGGGATCGTCTGCAGCACGATTGCCGACTGGTTGCGGTCGCGCACGAGAATCTCGATGCGCTCGCCGTTGCCGTAGAACTCGCCCGGTCCGCGCAGCTGGTATGGCCCGGACGTGCCGTCGGCGGGAATCTCGATCACCACCTGCCGCAGGCTGTCGTGGCTGCCGAACACGTTCGCACTCACGCGATCGTTCTCGTGGTGGTACCTGAGGCCGGTCAGCGCGCGGTTGTAGGCGCCGAGCTGTCGCACTTCGTCCGTCCCCTCGCTGGCGAAGTCGCCGTACAGCAGGAACGAGCGCTCCCGGTCGATACGCACATACAGCCGCTGCGTGGACTGGGCGTCGAAGCTCTTCACGGCCGAGTCGCCGTAGATCGGGTAGAACAGGTCGGGCTGGATGTCGCGGAACAGGCGCTCGCGCGTGTCCTTGTCGCTGTCGAACGCGGCCGTCAGCAGGTAACTGCCGCGCACCGTGCCCTTGAAGTAGAAGGCTGCGCGCCCACGCAGCTCGCGATTGCCGTCGTCGCTCTCGTGCGACAGGTTGCGCAGCTCCTGCTCAAACGTGTTGCCGCGCGCGCGCCCAAGCGGCACGGCGCCCTTGCCGCGCAGGTCGATGATGCCCTCGAGCATGCCCGCGCCGATCAGCGGCCGCAGCTCGGGCAGGAACGCGATCCGGGCCTGGCCGGACAGCATGCCGGAGGACGCACGCACGATTGCGTCCTGCGGCTCGTTCGGCGGCACCAGCGCGAACTCCGCCTCGCCGCCCGCGATGTAGACCTGGGTTCCGGGCTCGTCGGGGTTCAGGTCGAGCGGTTCCCAGCGTCCCGTCTCGGCCTCGAGGGTCAGCGGCGTGCGTACGGTCACGGGGACGCCATGGTCGTCCGTGAGCCGCACGCGCACACGGACCGGCGAACCCGGGTTTGCCGCCGCGGTCCGCGGCGCCTCCACCTCGATGCGGCCCGCAGCGCCAGGGGCCATGAGCGTAATCCGGCGCGAGTCGCGCACGTTGCCGAACCCATCGACCTCGTCGAGCTGCAGCACGTTCTCGCCGGGCAGGAGTTCCACGCCGATGTACTGCCAGGCCTCGAGCTGCCGCGCGGCGACAGCTACCTTCTTGCCGACCCGTCGCATCGGCACCGCAGCGCCGTTGACCGTCAGTTGCAGTGTCGCACCGAGGCGTCCCTTGACTGCCACGTGGGTCAGCGCCAGCGGCAACGTGTCGCCGTCGACGAGGCCGACGTATCCGAGGGTGTTGTCCGTGCCGGCCACCAGCGACTCGAGATCGAGCGTCGGCAACGCGGCGGCCGGTGGTGTGGGCAGCCCCGAAGGCGCCGATTCAGCGGAGTCCGCGGGCAGCATCGGGTCGTACACGGCCGCCCGCACCGTGCCGGCCGCCGCTGCGGCCGTCGTACCCATGGGCCGGATCCCGGACGGACCCAGCTCGCCGCTCGCTGCGCGGCTGCGCGCATCCTGCAGCGTCCGCTCGGGCTGCGCATCGAGTGCCAGCCGCACGCGCGTGACCGTCTCGCCCTCGGCGTCGGGACGGAACGCGAGCTCCTTGCGCCGGCGCTCCACCTCGTCCCGGACGCCGCTGGTGCAGCAGTCCTCGATCGCGAAGTTGGCCTTGTGCAGTTCGCCGTTCTTGAGATCGACGAAGCGGCTGTCGGCACGCCCGGAGTTGCGGTTGTCGATCAACAGCGGCTGCGCGCCGGACGGCAGCGTCGTGGTGTCGAGTTTCAGCACGTGCGTAATCGCACGCAGCCCGTACAGGCTGTACTTGCCTTCCACGTCCGTGACCACCGATGTGCCGTCCTCGAGCAGCAGCCGCACGCCAGGCACGCCGATTTCCTCGTGGCCCTGGATACCGTCCCGATTCGAGTCAAGGAACACCTTGCCGACCAGGTACGCCTCGTCAGCAAAGACACCGCCTTCGACACGGACGCGCCAGGCAGCCTCGTTCGACGCGACGTCGCGTGCATATGCCGTGGCGCGGTTCACGGCCGGGCCGTGCGGCGTGTCAACGCCGGCGACCGCGCGGTAGCCCAACAGGATGGCGTCGTCGCCCGGGGCGTAGCTGCCGGGCAGCTCGAAGACCAGTTCGGGCCCTGGCGCGCCCGCGGGATCCGGCAGTGACGTGCTGCCGAGGCGCGCGCTGCCGGGAACGTACCGGAATCCGGGTGGCAGCTGGTCGATGATGCGCACGCCATCGATTGCGGCGGTGGCAGCGATGCCGAGGCGCAGCACGTAGTCCACGCTGTCGCCGATTGCGAGCACGCTCCTGCTGCCGAGCTTCTCCAGCAGCAGTCCGCTCGGCGGCGGGGCGGGATCGAGCGGCACATGGTTGTTCAGCACTTCCGGTTGCATCGGACCGAGGTTGAAGCGCAAGTAATAGAGTGTCGAGTCGCTGCCCGTCGGTGGGCCTTCCTGCGGCTGGATGAGTCCGCCCGGCGCAACACCAGGGTCGGGCGGCAGCACGACCGACGGCCAGACGTAAGGCCCGGCGGTCGGCGGCCGGATCGCGAGCCCGTAGCGGCACGTGTCGGTCAGTGGCGGGTAGCTGAGCTGGAACAGGTAGACCCCGTCGGCGCCTGTCGTCATCGACACGCTGCCGTCGGCGTCGAACGAATAGGTCACGCCGGGCACCGGCAGGAGCTGCTCGGGTGTGATCGGGCCAGCGCCGCCCGCGTCACAGGCCTCACGCACCAGCGTCACAACCGCACCCGCCACCGGCTGCCGGGTCGTGGAATCGTAGACCACGCCGCGCGGGTCCACGGGCGTGACCGCGACGTCGTCGCGCGCCGCGGCCAGGACGAAGCCGGACCCGTCGCTGCGATCGGAGGACATAGTGATGGCGAGGTTATCGAACGTGCGCTCGGCGGCCGGCGCGAGCGGATCGACGTCGATCTGCACGGTGAAGCGGATCACCTCGGTGTCGCCCGGATTGAGGTGCCGTGAGCCGTCGGTGAGCGCCACGGCCGGATCGGCCGCCAGCGCCTGGCGGAGATTCGTGAGGTCGGCCGGTGTGGCGCAGCGGGCGGCACCCGTGAATGCCGGGTTGATGGTGAGCAGCCCACGCTCGGCGACGGGCGCAGCAGCGAGTCGCCAGGCGCGCACGGCCTCCCCGGACTGCTGCGTTCCGAACGTGCACTCGAGATTATCGATCACCTGCACAAATGTTGCCGGGACGTCGCCAGTGTTGGTAACCGTCACCGCGTAGTCGATCGCGTAGCGGCGGCTCTCACCTGCGATCCTTTGCGGCACGCCAGCGGATTTTTCGAGCGACAGCCGCGGCAGCGAGACCTCGATCAGCGTCGGGGAGGTGTCGTCGCCCGGGTTACCGTTGCCGTTGCGGTCGGGCACGGCGCCATCGACGGAATCGTCCGTCACGAGTTGCCCGCCCGCACCTTCGGGAAGCGCCTGTGCCGTAGCCGTGTTCTCGATCACGGGTGGTCGACCGGCGAGGTTGTAGCGGACGTCGAACGCTATCTCCAGTGTCGCACCCGCCGGCAGCAGCGTACCGGGCTCCAGCAGTGTCGCGTGCGCCGACGTGCCGTCGTAACGCTCGTCGAATTCGCCGGCTGCGCCGCCGCTGGCAGCGACCACGCTGCCGCTGCCACTGACGATCGTGTACGCGCCTGCGTCGGGTGTCTGATCCTGCACGTAGCGGCCGAAGCGCGCGCCGCCCTCGAGCAGATCCGTCACCTGCGCATCGCGCAGCAGCGCGGCGCCGGAATTCTGCAGCACGAATGACAGGCGCACGCGTGCCGTCTCGATCCGACCCGTCGCCGGGTCGCCCTCGAGGACCGGGGGAGCTGCGCGCTTGCTGAGCCCGATCGCGGTAACCGGGGCCTCGAGCGTGACTGCATTCGATACGCTCTCGGCCGTCGCGCGGCCGTTATCGTAGAAGCTGCGGGCGACGTTGACGATCGAGCCCGTGTACCCGTCCCGCACGCGCACGGCGAACTGCAGCTCCGTGGTCGCGTCGGGCGCCAACGAAGACAGTGTGGACGCGACACCCACCTCGACGGCGGCGACATCGTCGCCGTTCGTCCGGTAGCTGTACGCCGGGTCCGCGGGAAGCCGGTAGATGGGGATGGCTGCCGGCAGGCTCGTCACCACGCTGCCGGGCACGTAAATCGTACCCGGCGGGATGTGATCGGTGATCAGGAAGACCGACGCGGGCTGACCGTCGATGAGCACCGGCGTGTCGAGCGGTCCCGCCCGGTCGGTCGGCGCCGCCGGGCGATCGCCGGCGTTGCTGGCCACGACGCGGTAGCGAATCGTCGTTCCGGGGTAGACGTTGCCGGACTGGTCCGCACCCTTGGTGAGGATCACGTCAGCCAGGTCCTCCACGCCGACGGTGTCGGTGTTCACGGCCGAGAGTGGCGTCGCCGACGCAGTCGTCGCGGTCAGGCCGATTTGCGCGGAGCCGTCCGCGACGAGCGGTACCTCGGCGAGCACCAGCAGGCTGGCTGCTGCGCCAGCCGCGAGTTCCAGTCCCGGGGTGGTGCCGTCAATCGCGAGCACCGGTTCGCCCGGGTCTGCGTCGCCGTTGCCGTTGAGATCGTGGACGAGTTGCAGGTTACTCAGGTTGTAAGCATCGCCGCCGAGGTTTGCAAGCGTGAATCGATACTGGGACGCGACGTTACCGGTGTTCGTGACCACGTGCGGCAGCACGATCGGCGCGCCGCGCAAGCGACTGACCGTCTGATCCGCGACGAGGGCGAGCGACTCGACTGCCGCGACCTCGATGGCGACGACGTTGGAGTAGAGCGTCTCCGGCCCGGTATTGCCGGGAGGGACGTAGCTCGCCTCGGCGCGGTTCAGGATCTCGGCGCCAGCCGGCGGTGCTGCGGCCTGCAGCGGCAGGCTGGTCGCGAGAAGCGCGGCAAGCAGGACGCGCGCGAATCTCGTTGCGAGAAAAGGCGGTCCTGCTGCTTGGGCATTAAGATGGTGCGTCGGCGGTGACCGCATGGGCAATGTCGCTTGCTGGCCGTGCGGACGAAACCGATGCGGCCTCTCGCGTGCGATGCAGGACTGCGACCGGCCCGGCGCCGCAGCGAGTGTCCGACCCTCGCGGGTGGCCACTCGCCGCGCCCGGTTCACGTCAGTTCTGTACCTGCACCCGGAAATCCATCGTCGCGCTCGCCGCCGGGGTCAGCGTGATCAGCGGCGTCACGCCCGCGCAGCGGAACGTTGGCGCCGAGTAGCTGCCGGTGCCGACGGAGCAGGTCGGTCCAGCGCTGAAGTTAGTGAAGGACGGCAGCGTATCGGCCAGCGCCAGGTCGACCACGTTGCCGAGACCTTCGTTGGTCGCGACGACGCGATAGAGGAGGCACTCGCCCGGGCGCGCCTGCATCGGCTGGGCCGAGTAGCTGGCGCCGACCGTGCGCGCGTCACCGGACGGCAGCGACGGCGTGCCGTTACAATCGTGGTCGATCGCCTGGGTCTTGGTCACCCGCACCTGGCCGACGATCACGGTCGTGTTTTCGGTCGCGGTGTTGCTGGTGGTGGGGCTTCCGCCGCAGCCGCCAGTGGCCGAGATGCTCACGACGTCGGTGGTGCCGGAGGTGGCGCCCGCGGGTGCGAACACCTTGACCAGCAGCTTGAGCTCGGCGCTGGGTGCGAGCGTGACACCGGTGAGGCCGGCGGTCGGGTCGACCACCGTGTCGCCGCTGTCGATTGCGCCGTCGCCGTTCACGTCGCGATACAGCACGAACGTCCAGCCCGCGCTCTGCAGGGACTCGCTCACGCTGAAGGTGAAGGCATCCGTCGGCCCGCAGGTCGTGTTGCCCGTGTTGGCCAGGGTGTGGGGATAGACGACCGTGCCGCCCGGGGCCACCTGGCCCGTATGGTTCGGCTGCATCGTCAGCTGGTTCACCGCCGACACCGTCACCGCATCGCGCTTGACGTTCGTCGCCCCGGTGACCTGCGATTTCGCGCGGAAGTAGACCGAGACCGTGCCCGGCGACGCGTTGACCGGCACCGTGACGATCGCGCAGAACTTCTGCTCGGCGCTCGCGGCCAGCGGGCCGATCGCGTTGATCACCGAGCCGCCCGACACGGAGCAGGTGCCCGCGTCGGTCGTGCGGAACTCCACCGTCCAGCCGGCCGGGATCGTGCCTGGCGCGAAATTGCTGGTCGAGTAGCCGAGGCCGTAGGTGTCGGACGACGGGCCCTCGTTGCGGACGAACAGGTCGAAGGCGACCGCGCCGCCCGAGGCTACCGTCAGCGTCGTCGTCGGCGACCCGGACACGGCGTCCTGGTCGACGGCGGCGTTCACGGTGCCGGTGCTGTTGGCGAGGTCGACGACCGGCGCCACCAGAGAGCCGAGGCGATCGAACGTGACGTTCGACTGCGCCGGGTCGTTGACCGAGGTCGCCGTCTTCTGCACGTCGAACGGACCAGACGGGCAGGTCGGGTCGCAGGCGTTCGCCGGCAGCGTGACGCGCAGCACGACCTTGTAAGAGGCGCCCGGCGCGAGCGGACCGGTGTCGGGCGTACCGTCACCGTTGCTGTCCGTCATCGGCGACGCGCCGTCGAGTTTGTAGAGCTGGAACGTCGTACCCGCCGGCCAGCTGGGCGAGCCGGGCGCCGTGACCTTGATATTGAACGTATCGGTAGCGGTGCCCTTGTTCCAGACGTAGTTGTCGAAGCTGCGGGTCTGGCCCGGCGAGGCCGAGGCCACGTAGCTCAGGTCGGCATTGTTCGGCGAGTCCGCATCGTTGGCAGCCGGACGCACGTTGCCGCCGTCGGTCGACGAGCCGCCGTCGTTGAACACCAGGCCGGCGCTGGCCTGCACGTCGTAGGGCGACGGGTTGGTCAACTGCGTAAGCGTGTTGTTGGTCGGATCCGAGTCCGCGTCCGCGCCGAAGGTCGCGGTGTTCGTTGTGCTCGCGGTGCCGGTAGTCGCCGTGCCGAGCACGTTCACCTGGAAGGTGACCGTGCCAGTCACGTTCGGGGCGATGTTCGTGAACGTCGCTCGGATGTTGGTCTGGACGCCGGTCGTCGTGGCCTGGTAATGCACCTCGCTGCCGCCGACGGTCGCATCGGGGGTGCCGACGGTGTACGCGTCGGTGAGCGTTGTCGCGCCCGCGCTCCACGCGGCGCTGCCCGCGACGTAGGCGAGGCCCACGGTCGCGCCACTGCCGATGACGTCGGCGAGGGCGAGATTGCCGGCGGCCGCGCCGATGTTGCGGTAGGTCAGGGTGTAGGTCAGTACCACGCCGGTCGGGCCGAAGCTCGTGTTGACCGACTTGTTGACCTGGAACGCGGCGCCCGTCGTCACGGCCAGCGTGTCGGTGTTCGACCGGGTGGACGTCGAATAGAGCGCCGGCGTACCGGCCGTGCCGGTCACGGTTACGCTGTCGGTGTTGCCGTTGGCGGCCGTGCCGGGCACGGCCATGGACACAACGAAGCCGAAAGTGCCGCCCGCAGCCAGGGCCGGGGGGGCATACGAACACGGGTAGCCGGTGCAGAGCGCCGTGGTGTTGTCGGGCACGCCGTCGAAGTTCGCGTCGGCGTAGATGGCAACGCCACTGGTCTCGAAGGTGCCGGCGACGTTCGCGAGCGTCAGCGTGAACGTGTCGGTGCCGTTGCCCGTATTGGACAGCACGTGCGACATGTAGACGGTGTTGCCGACCGCGGCGGTCTTGCTGTTGTCCTGCGTCAGCGTGAAGCTGCCGACCTGCTGCACGGTCGTTTCCACCAGGTTCGAGGTGGCGACATTGCTCTGGCCGGCGGCGTCGGTGTACGTGGCGCTCGCCTGGTTGCCGATCACCGAGTTGGCGGGCGGCAACGCCGCGCTCACCGGCCCGGACAGGCCGATCAACAGGCCAAACAGCAATACGGTTACGCCGGCAAGGAACCGGCTGCGGTCGCAGCAGTGACGCTTGCCTGGCGTGAAATTACGGCCGTCCATACCATTGCTCCTGAAAGAAATTCGTCCGCTGCTCATGAACCTTCTCCTGCCCGGGCGGCGGGCGCGGCCGTGGCCGACACGCGCACGCGGGCGGTGACGGAGACGCTCTGTTTCGGCTGGAGGGAACCGATCTGCCAGCGCAGGGCGCGGTAGTCGGCATAGGGCACCGTCTCGAGCGCGTCAGTGCCATCCGGTTTCTTCACCTTGCGCATGAGCGGTTCGGCGCCGAAATCGCCGCTGCCGGTGGCAGCCTGGGCGCCCGCCGGGGACGCAGTGCGAGGCTGGTATTCCATGCCGGCGGGCACCGGCAGCGTCGCAAACAAGTTGTCGAGCGGGCGCTCACCTTTGTTCGCATAGACGGCTCGGTACTCGAGCAGGTCGCCCGGCTTGACCTTATCCGCCGCGGAGAGGACCTCCTCGCCTTGCGGACCCTTCGCGACACGCTGCAGGGTCAACGTGACCGTCAACGGTTCCTGCGGAGCCGCCGCTTGGGCAACGGGCTGCGCAAACGCGCTGCCGAAGATCGACAACGCTGCGAGTGATAGACCGAGCACGATGGCGCTACGGCGGTTGCTGAGGCATTGACGCATGTTCCAAAACTCCGTGTGGATCGGCCTTGCCGGGGTCGCTGCACTTTGGTGCACTACAAACATCCAGCAGGCGGCAAGTTATGTGGAATGGGTGCCGCGACGACGTGATCGATTTGTCGTTTTTTGCGGCACGAATGTGAGCGCCGTCACGGATTGCGAAGTAGCGGCGCGCCGGCGCGTTACGGCGATCGAGCGCAACGGCGCGACGCCGGCGGGCTTCCCGCGCTGATCGTCCCGGCGCACGCACTGCATTGCGAGCCCGTGGCAGCCCTGCTAGATTGCGTGGGACCAACTCCCGCAGACTTGAGAGAACCATGAAGTACAAGGTGTTCGCTTCCCTGGCCGCAGTCGCGCTCGCGTTTGCCGCCCCCGCCATGGCGGACAAGTCGGCAGGCAACATGGTCGACGACGGCACCATCGCCACGTCCGTGAAGGCCAGCCTGCTGACCGAAAAAGGCGTGCCGTCGAGCGACGTCAACGTCGAGGTCTACAAGGGCGTCGTGCTGCTGAGCGGCTTCGTCAAGACGCAGGCCGAGAAGGACGCTGCGGGCAAGGTCGCCAAGAACGTCAAGGACGTGGCATCCGTGCGCAACCAGCTCGTCGTGCACACGGCCACGTCGATGGGCACCAAGCTCGACGACACGATGCTGGTCAGCAAGGTCAAGGCGGCGCTCGTGGACGCCAGCGACGTGAAGTCCGGTCAGATCAACGTCGAAGCCCGTGGCGGCATCGTGCAGCTCGGCGGCTTCGTGACCGGCGAGAAGATGAGGCAGCGCGCGCTCGCTGTCGCCAAGGGCGTGTCCGGCGTCAAGCAAGTCGACGACGCGCTGTTCGTCAAACCGCAATAACCCGGTATCAAGCGACACGCAGGCATTGCGCGAAGGGGCCCCGATCGTCGGGGCCTCTTCGTGTATGGGCAAGGACGAATCGATGAAACGACTGTTGCAACCATTGATGATCGCGCTCTGCCTGCCGACGCTGGCCCTGGCCATGCCTCTCGCCGCGTACGCCGACGAATCGGTCGCGGCGGTATCTCTCGAAGCGCTGGCAGCCACGATCGCCGCGAAGACGGATGCGCGAGTCGACGAACTGCTGCCGCGCATCGACGGCGTCGGGGCCAGGCTGCTCGCGCTGCGCTCCTATCTCCGCAGTGGAGATCACTTGTCCGAGCGCTGGAGCTGGACGCAGCAACAGATCGCGGCTTACGCAGGCTCGGTCGAACAACAGGAACTGAACGCTGAAGTGCAGCGTGTGCGCGAGGCCTTCGAGCACTTGAATCCGGGATTTGAGCTGTTCGTGAACCCGCAGGTGCGCAGCCTCGACATCCAGCTCGCGAACTGGAATCGAAACGAGTCCGTCGCTGCTGCCTCGGCCCGGCTGGCGCAGGACGCAATCGCGCATCTCGCCACGGCGTCCGGGGATTCCGTGACTGCAGACATGCTCGAGGCTTTCCTCAAGTCGTACGCGCCAGAGCCCGTCCCGACCGTTGCCGCGCCGGGGCTGTCACCGCACGGACAGATGCGCGCGATAGATTTCCAGGTGCATAGGGGCGCCGAGATCGTCGCCGGACCCGACACGCATACGATCGGGTCGACCTGGGAGCAGGGCGGCTGGGCCGCCCGGCTCGATGCTGCGGTGCGTGAGGCCAGCCGGAAGTTCGTCGGACCGCTCGTTTCGCCGCGCGAGCCCTGGCATTACACCTACACACCGGTCGCCGTCGCCGACCAGTAGCTCCACGACCGCAACTGCGCGCAGCGGGTGCTCCCCGGTTTGACCCGCGGCCGCGTTCAGCTACCATGCGCGCCTACAGTTTCATTCGTAACTAACTTGCGGGAGGGCTGCCATGGCCGACCTCTTCGAAAACCCGATGGGTACCGATGGCTTCGAGTTCGTCGAATACACCGCACCCGATCCCGAGCTGCTGCGTTCGCTGTTCGAGCGCATGGGCTTTCCCGTCACCGCGCGTCACCGCAGCAAGAACGTCACGCTGCACAAGCAGGGTGACGTCAACTTCATCATCAACGCCGAGCCCGGCAGTTTCGGCCAGCGCTTCGCGCAGCAGCACGGTCCTTCCGCTTGCGCGATGGCGTTTCGCGTGAAGGATGCCGCGAAGGCGTTCAGGCGCGCGGTCGATCTCGGCGCGAAGCCGGTGCAGAACGCCGTGGGCCCGATGGAACTCAACATCCCGGCCATCGAAGGCATCGGCGGCAGCCAGGTGTACCTCGTGGACCGCTACGGCGAGAGCACGATCTACGACGTCGACTTTGTCCCGGTGCGGGACCGCGGCTCGCAGCGTTCGACGGGACTGTCGGTGATCGATCACCTGACCCACAACGTGCATCGCGGCAACATGGCCAAGTGGGCGGGCTTCTAC